>NZ_ALIP01000079.1:0-23938 GCF_000283075.1 Pseudoxanthomonas sp. GW2 | reverse complement strand
GAAGTTCTACTTTTGAAATGCCTGCTTGACGGGGAAGCTTACGAGCACTGGCCCGCGGTCGCCGCCTGCCAGCGCCTGGCCTACCGGGTGCTGGCCGCGTGCTGGGACCTGGAACGGGAAGCAGAGGCCGAGGCGCCGGCACGGGATTCGGCCCAGGCCTCCGCCAAGGCCCTCCCGCAGGCGCCCGCGGACGATCCGGGAAGCATGGATGCGGCGGTCGAGGCCCTGTCCAGCCTGTCGCGGGCCTGGACCCACGGCGAGCCACCGCCGCGCCTGCCACACGGGCTGCCCCCGATGTTCGCCGGCGACCTGGGTGACCTGCACCGGTTCCTGCGGCAGAAACTCCGGGCCTCCTGAGCAGGCTGGCGAAGACGGTCAGCTGGCAGTGGCACGGCACGCCGGTCTAGCTGGTGTGCGCGTCCTCTCCAGCCTCGATGCCGTATTCGTAATGCCTAACACCTGAATTAAGCCGAGCCGCGAAGCGGCTTCGGCTTGAATGAATTGTTAGGCTCACCGCGGGGAGCCAGAGCTATTGGCCTCATCAATCTTCTCTCGGATGGCGGCAATGGTTGTTTCGAGTCTGTCTATGTAGCGAATCTCATACTCCCGAGAAAAATCTCTCGTTGATCTTTTGCGGATCAGCTCCGCCTCACTCTCTAGCGATTCTGCACGAGCCAGATCAGGGTCTTGGTTATCACTACCAGAGGCGTGCGCCTCTTCCATCCTATCTATGCGACGATCAGCGCGCTCCATCAGTTGTCGCTGGAATTCGACGCTTTTCTCGTATCGTGCGAGCTGTGATTCATAGAAGCGGATGCCAATTAGCTTGCGTTTGAACCGATACCAATCTGATACGGGCTCCGCTCTCTCATCTAACACGAGCCCACTTGGATTTGAGAAGAAGACATAAGAAGCAAGGACGAGAGCCGAAACTGCTAGCAAGAGTGGTCCAATCCATCCACGGTTGGGCTTTTGATCGGCCTTTTTACCCATGTGACCAGACTCCTTGATGTGAGCCTAACACCTGAGTTAAGCCGCGCCGCGAAGCGGCGTCGGCTTCAACGAATTGTTAGGCATCTCCGCGACCAACTATGCACGCCCCGCTCAAAATCGACACGTGGTCGCCAGGCTCTCTCTCGATTGAAGAAACCGGCTCACGGTCATCCAAGACGATTAAGTTAAACGCTTCGGCCAAAGACGAAAGGCGATTCTCAGGAGAGTCAATTGCGCTGATCACTTCGCCTAGGCTTACAGGCTGTGGCATGTCTGAACCCTCCTCAGAGTGAACAGACCACTTCCTCGTGGACGAATCAAAGCGCACCTCATGGTGGCCGTCAGGCCCCCCGACAGGCGTGATCTGCGAAGGCTTGAACCAAAATGTGTGGAGAAGGAGTCTACGTCGATGCGACTGCACTTGGCTGAGAGTATGAAAATACGGAAAGGCAAAGAAGACTGCGTGCCCTGCGGCCTCGAGCTGCTGCAGGCGGCGAAGCTGGTCCTTGGCCTTAGTGCGATTGAGTTTCCACTCCCAAACCGTTCCATTGACGTAAGCGCGTTTGTATTGGATGAGCGCGCCTGTAGCGTTTCCGAACACGCCAGCATCGAACCCCCATTGCGCTTCCTGCGCTTGAGTTGGTCCAACCGCGAAGTAAGGCGTGTTGTGCTGGTGTGACAACCAGTTAATGAACTCGGTTGTGAGATTCAGCTCCACTGTCTTTTCGGAAATCATTGAACTCCCCCTGAGATGCCTAACGCCAGAATTAAGCCGTGCCGCGAAGCGGCATCGGCTTGAATGAATTGTTAGCCGTCATTGCCATGATCTCTGCGAGCCTTGCGGAGCGTCAGGTCAACGAGGTTGGAAATATCTGCCAGCTTATTTCCGATCCATATGGTGCTTGCGAGCATTATTACCTGGCGAACCCAAAGAGGCGCTGTAAAGGTATCGCCACGAAGCAGGAGCAGCAAGGCAATGACTAGAGCCAAAAAGAATGCAATGGAAAAGAGCCCCTTGGCGATGAATGCAACGAGCGCGCTACTACTAGAAGCGTACAGCTCCGCATCGTCATCCATTCTCTTGACCCACGCACGAGCCCTATTCCCGCCCGTCTTAAGCGCCCACTTCGCCATTGATTTGAGCTGAGCTTGGGCGGAGATCAGGCCAAGCAGAAGTCCGAAAGTGCTAAGTACGACGGACAATGTCTCTTTGTCCACGAAGCCCCCCCTGACGGCTAACGCCTGAATTAAGCCGCGCCGCGAAGCGGCGTCGGCTTGAATGAATTGTTAGGTCTCACTTAGCGATACCCCGGAAGTGAGAATCTCGTCTACGAGATGACCATACCAAACGATGCCAACATTGAAACCACTCTTCCGGATGATAGTTAGATCATCAAATTCAATTGGGCTATGAGACTGGTAGGGCTCTCCAGAAAATATCCCGAGAAAAGCAAACTGCTTCTCCTTGGCATGAAAGAACTTCCCATCCTCAACAACGAGATCTGTGGGCTTGGAGATCACGATGCTGCCTGATGAGCCAGGAAAGAGTTTGGCGTCTATGAGGAAGTATGGTTGCCCTTGAAAATTTGCGCCCCAGCGTGAGGCGATGATGCCGGACTTTACGATTGGGAAGACGTTTACGTGGTCGTAAAATCCACGCGGGTAACCAACTACGACAGCGTCACTTGCGACGTGCGGGTTGATCTTGTTGTTCCCAGCAAGGTTGTCGCTTGAAACGCCGTACCAGTTTAAGTAGGTCTCCCCAGATTTGATTCTGTCGCTGATAAGGTCAAGAACGCGTATAGCGCATACATCAACGTCAGGATTTGCATGTAGGCGTGCTCGCGAAATCAGGGACGATTGGTCTAGAGTGATCGGCTCCCACACGATCGAGCCATCCACCATCTTTCTTAGATGAAAGGTTAGCGAAGTGGGGATTGACTCGCCGGCCGAACTTTGGGGAAGTAGTACGTGGCGATTTGTTATCAGCCAAGCGTCCTCAACTTTTCTCCATTGCCCGTCCTTGCTCGGGTCTCGCGGTGAAAGCTGCTGGTAGAAGAAACCTGTCCCCTGTGACCCGCCCGTTGCAGTTTGGACTTGTATGAGCGTCGAAATACCATGAATCGCATCATCGACGTGCATCGACTCCTCCTGTGAGACCTAACACCTAAGTTAAGCCGAGACGCGTAGTGGAACCAAGCACATGGCAAGCTGTATCTGCCATGTGCTTGGTGGAACGAAGCGGCTTCGGCTTGAACGCATTGTTAGGCATCACTACTTGCCAGTGAGATGTCGATTTCCGGATACCGCGCCGCGAATCTGTCTCTATTGATGGCTGGGAGGCGGCTGAGAGACTTGGCAAGTGATGTCCTGATAGAAACATAGTCGCCGGCGAATAGTTGCGCTGCTTTCGCAGCTCCGAGTGTCCGATAGAAGTAAGAGATGATGTCATACGTCTCTCTCGCATCAATGCTTGGCTCAGCTAGCTTTCTGTGATTCTTCTTGACGTACTGGTGCACAGCATCAGTTGCACGCTCATCACCGTATGCTGCAATGGCCCAAAGAGCATACGACTTTGCACGATATGAAGGGTCCAACAACTTCATGGCGTAATACTCAGTTTCCGCCGATCTGGAGATGCGGGCGATGGTTAGCATCGCCGTTGCTTTTATGTCTTGGGACGGATGCGTTGCGAGGGCTTTGAGGGATGGGATTGACCGTGCGGTACCGCAATCGCGTAGTGCCATAACGGACCAATATACGTCCATCTTTGCCTCATTCCTCTCGATCAGATTCGCGAAGAAATCTTCTGACCATGAAAATTCCTTGTGACGCCTGCCGAGTGTCTTGGCAATGTCGCGCTTGTCGCTGGGAGAAATCGAGAATGCCATGGGTGATGCCTAACTACCAGTAGACCCCAAGGCGGGGCGTAGCACCGAGCCTACGGCTCGGCCCTGACGCCGTCAATCGGCAAAGTCCTATGCGGATCAGGTATTTACCTGATGGGAATGTGGTCGAACGCGGGGCACGCTAGCCGTTTCGACGGCAAGGAGGCCCCGATATGTCTTATGACGGCGAGCTCTCCGGGATAACAGGGGGCGTAGCACCCCGTGGGGCACCCCGGTTACTGGACCAGGTTCGCGGGCGGTTGCGCCTGAAGCACTACAGCCTGCGCACGGAGCAGGCGTATCTGTACTGGATCCGCCGGTATGTCCGGGCGTGGCTGCCGCGGCATCCGGCGGAGCTGGACGGGGCGGCGGTGGAGGCGTTTCTCACCGGGTTGGCGACGCGGGACAACGTGGCCGCCAGCACCCAGAACCAGGCGCTGGCCGCCCTGCTCTTCCTCTATCGGGAGGTGCTGGGCGTCGAGCTGCCGTGGATGGAGAACGTGGTCCGTGCCAAGCGGCCGCGGCGGCTGCCGGTGGTGCTGTCGCGCGCGCAGGTGGTGCGGCTGCTGGAGCGCCTGTCGGGGCGGGAGGCGTTGATGGCCGGGCTGCTCTACGGCAGCGGGCTGCGCCTGATGGAGTGCGCGCGGCTGCGGGTCAAGGACGTGGACCTGGAGCGCAACGAGCTGACCATCCGCGATGGCAAGGGCGGCAAGGACCGGATGACGGTGCTTCCGGGCGCGCTGCGCGAAGCGCTGCTGCGCCAGCTGGCGGAGGTGCGCCTGTTGCACTCGCGCGACCTGGCCTGCGGACTGGGCCGGGTGCACCTGCCGCACGCGCTGGCACGCAAGTATCCCAACGCGGCCGCGGAGCCGGGATGGCAGTACGTGTTCCCGGCCACGCGCATTTCGGTCGACCCGCGCGACGGGGTGAGGCGGCGCCACCATATCGACGAGAAGGTGCTGCAGTCGGCGGTGCGCCGGGCGGCGCGCGAAGCCGGCTTCGACAAGCCGGTCACCCCGCACACCCTGCGCCACTGTTTCGCCACGCACCTGCTGGAGTCTGGCGCCGACATCCGCACGGTGCAGGAGCTGCTGGGCCACAAGGATGTGGCCACCACCCAGATCTACACGCACGTACTCAACCGCGGCGCGCTCGGTGTGCTCAGTCCGCTGGACCGTTGACCCCTCGCCCGCCCCACGCGCGCCCTGTGACCGGGTGCGCGCCAGTGTCTGCCACTGGGCCTCGACTGGAAATCACTGGCCGTCGGCTGATTTCCATGCGCGCGCGTATCGAAATCACTAGGACGCCGGCGATCTCCATTCACCGTCGTATGGAAATCGCTGGCGCGCCAGTCTTGATCACCCGTCGCCGTATGGAAACCGCTCGGCGTCCAGTGATTTCCATTCATCCGCGTATGGAAACTGCTCGACGGCCACTGATTTCCATTCGTTCGCGTATCGAAATCGCTCGCGCGCCAGCGATTGCCACTCATCGCCGGGTGGGAATCACGCAATCAACCGTTTCTGGCCTCTACCCGGCCGGCTGCCCCCCCAGGTCGAGGCTGCCCCGCACCACCGTCCCGCGTCCCGCCACGCCAGAAGCGCCATGGCGTGTGCCGGCTGCCGGGAGGTAAAGGAGGAGGTGCTGGCCCGCGAGGGCCAGGACCAGGGGCGGGACGGCAGCAGGCCACACGCCAGGGCGCCCCGGCGACCGCCGCCGTGCCTTGACCTCAGTCCCTCAGTCCCTCAGTCCCTCAGTCCCTCCGGCATTCCGGGCAATTCGGCAACCTGGCGACCCACTGAAGCGACGGGAACGACCGGCACGGCCGTACCCGCCGCCACCCGGGCGCCGGGCGCCCCTACCGCCCCACCATCGGCAGCTGCAGCCCCTGCTCCTTCGCGCAGTCCTGGGCGATCTCGTAGCCCGCGTCCGCGTGACGCATCACCCCGGTGCCGGGATCGTTCCACAGCACGCGTTCCAGGCGGCGGTCGGCGGCCTCGCTGCCGTCGCACACGATCACCACGCCGGAGTGCTGGGAGTAGCCCATGCCCACGCCGCCGCCGTGGTGCAGGCTGACCCAGGTCGCGCCGCCGGCGACGTTGAGCATGGCATTGAGCAGCGGCCAGTCGCTGACCGCGTCGCTGCCGTCGCGCATGGCCTCGGTCTCGCGGTTGGGGCTGGCGACGCTGCCACTGTCCAGATGATCGCGGCCGATCACCACCGGCGCCTTCAGTTCGCCCTTGCGCACCATCTCGTTGAAGGCCAGGCCCAGGCGGTGGCGCTGGCCCAGGCCGACCCAGCAGATGCGCGCCGGCAGGCCCTGGAAGCGGATGCGCTCGGCGGCCATGTCCAGCCAGCGGTGCAGGTGCGGGTCGTCCGGTATCAGTTCCTTGACCTTGGCGTCGGTCCTGGCGATGTCCTCCGGGTCACCGCTCAGGGCCACCCAGCGGAACGGGCCAACGCCGCGGCAGAACAGTGGACGCACATAGGCCGGCACGAAGCCGGGGAAGTCGAACGCATCCTTGCAGCCGGCATCGAAGGCCATCTGCCGGATGTTGTTGCCGTAGTCGAATACCGGCACGCCCATGCGCTGGAACGCGAGCATGGCCTCCACGTGCACGCGCATGGACCTGCGGGCCAGTTCCTGCACGCGCTCCGGCACCACCTCCTGTTCCTCCTCCCACTCGGCCACGGTCAGGCCCTGCGGCAGGTAGCCGCGCAGCGGATCGTGCGCCGAGGTCTGGTCGGTGACCGCGTCCGGGCGCACGCCGCGCCGCACCAGCTCCGGCAGGACGTCGGCGGCATTGCCCAGCAGGGCGATCGAGCGGGCCTGGCCGGCCTTGGTGTAGCGCCCGATGCGCGCCAGCGCGTCGTCGAGGTCGGTGGCCTGCTCGTCCACGTAGCCGGTGCGCAGGCGGAAGTCGATGCGGCTCTGCCGGCACTCGATGGTCAGGCTGCTGGCGCCGGCCATGGACGCGGCCAGCGGCTGCGCGCCGCCCATGCCGCCCAGGCCGGCGGTCAGGATCCACTTGCCGGTGAGGTCGCCGCCGTAGTGCTGGCGGCCCATCTCCACGAAGGTCTCGTAGGTGCCCTGGACGATGCCCTGCGAGCCGATGTAGATCCACGATCCGGCCGTCATCTGGCCGTACATCATCAAGCCCTTGCGGTCGAGCTCGTTGAAGTGCTCCCAGGTGGCCCAGTGCGGCACCAGGTTGGAGTTGGCGATCAGCACCCGCGGCGCGTCCGGGTGGGTCGGGAACACGCCCACCGGCTTGCCGGACTGGACCAGCAGGGTCTGGTCGTCGCGCAGCTCCTTCAGCGTGGCCAGGATCGCGTCGAAGCAGGCCCAGTCGCGCGCGGCGCGGCCGATGCCGCCGTACACCACCAGGTCCTCCGGGCGCTCGGCCACGTCCGGGTCCAGGTTGTTCTGCAGCATGCGGAACGGGGCTTCGGTCAGCCAGCTGCGGCAGGTCAGCTGGCTGCCGCGCGGCGCGCGGACGACACCGGAGGGATCGTGGCGTGGATCGGACATGCCGGTACACCTGGATGGAAGGTGCCGGCATTATCGCAGCGGCCCCGCGCCGGCCCGTTGTGCAGCGCGGGGCGCGGTGGCTCAGTGGCCGGCGCGGGGCGCTTCCTGCTGGCGCTGCAGGCGGCGCTCCTCGGCCTCGCGGGCGCGCTCGATCTCCTCCCGCTCGCGTTCGTACTGGATGCGCCGGGCCTCGAACTCCTGGCGGTAGCGCTCGCGCTGTTCGGGCGAGGCGGCATGCAGCATGCGCCGATCGGCGCGCGCGCGGTCAGCCTCCATCCGACGGCGGTTGTCCTCCAGCGCCAGGCGATGCCGCTCGGCGGCGGCGCGGCGGCTGGCGTCCAGCTGCTGCTGGCGGGCTTGCTCCGCGGCCTGGCGCGATCGTTCCCAGGTCTGCGCACGGGTGTCCTGGTCGCCGGCACGCTGGCGGTAGCGGTCGGGGGTGACGGACTGGGCCTGGGCCAGCGGAGACAGGGCCAGCCACAGCGCGATGGCCAGGGCCGGGAGGCGTGCGGCTCGCGGGATCGGCATCGGGTCGGCGCTCCGTATGGATACGCCCCCGTTATAACGCGCGCGGCGGCAGCCGCGCCGGCGGGAGCGCGGGCTGCTTCAGCCGGCGCTCGGGAACCGCTCAGGCGCGGTTTGGCCGGTGCACGTCAAGGCTGGCGGACGGCAACGCGCATCTGCCAAGCTTCCGCACCTGTTTTGCCCTCTCCCCATGTGATGTCCTGTTTGCCGCGCCTCGGCGCCTTCCTGTTCCTGTTGCTCTCCCTGGCCGCCTGCGCGGCCGCTCCCGCCCGCACCGCCAAGGAGCCGGCGTACACCCCGCTGCTGCTGGTCTCGGTCGATGGCCTGCGCGCCGATGCGCTCGGCCGCGGCGATACCCCGGTGCTCGACGCCCTGGCGCGCGAAGGCGTGCAGGCCGAGGGCATGCGCCCGTCCTTCCCGGCGCTCACCTTCCCCAACCACTACACCCTGGTGACCGGCCTGCGCCCGGACCACCACGGCGTGGTCCACAACTCGATGAAGGATCCGCAGCTGGGCCGCTTCGTGGTCGCGGACAAGCAGGCGGCCACGGTCGCCGGCTGGTGGCAGGCCGAGCCGCTATGGACCACGGCCGAGCGCGCCGGCATCGCCACCGCGGTGTGGGCCTGGCCGGGCGCCACCGCCGAGCGCGACGGCGTGCTGCCGCGCCAGGGCCAGGCCTTCGACGCGAACATCCCGCTGGACGAGCGCGTCGAGCGGGTTGCCGCGTGGGTGGCGGCGCCGCAGGGGCCGCGCCCCGGGCTGGTGGCGATGTACTTCGAGATGGTCGACGGCGCCGGCCACGACCATGGCCCCGGCTCGGAACAGGCCCGCGCGGCGATCCGCACGGTGGACGCGGCCATCGGCCAGCTGCTGGCGCGACTGGAGGCCGCCGGCGTGGTCCCGAACGTGGTGGTGGTGTCCGACCACGGCATGGCCGACGCCCGGAACTTCCTCGCGGTGGAGGACATCGCCGCGATGGAGGAGGCCGAGGTGGTGAGCATCGGCCAGGTGATCGGCCTGGTGCCGCGCGCCGGATACGGGGACGTGCTGCGCGCGCGCCTGCCCGGCCGCCACGCGCAGTACCAGTGCTGGGAGAAGGAGCGCATCCCGGCGCGCCTGCACTACGGCAGCCACCCGCGCATCCCGCCGATCGTGTGCCAGATGGACGAAGGCTGGAACGCCCTGCCGCGGGCGATGATCGAACGGCGCAATGCCGAAGGCCGCCGCGACGCGGGCGCGCACGGCTACGACCCGGACCTTCCGTCGATGCGCGCGGTGTTCCTGGCCCATGGCCCGGCGTTCCGCCGCGGCCTGCGCCTGCCGGTGTTCGACAACGTCGACGTCTACCCGCTGCTGGCGCGCCTGGTGGGCGTGCAGCCGCAGCCGGGCGACGGCAACCCGCAAACCCTGCTGCCGGCGCTGCAGGCGCCCTGATCCGCGGCGCCGCCGGCGGCCGGGCCGTGCCGGCGGCGTCCGCTTTGATGTCCGGAAACGGCCAGTCGGGCCCGGGCGCCGGTGCTAGCCTGCACGCATGTCCTCCGTCGCCGCCCTGCCCGATCCGCGCGTATGCGAACGCGCCCGCCTCAGCCGCGACCCGCGGTTCGACGGGCTGTTCTTCACCGCGGTGCGCAGCACCGGCATCTATTGCCGGCCGGTGTGCCCGGCGCCGCCGCCGCTGCCGGCCAACGTCGACTACTACCCCAGCGCCGCCGCGGCCGAGGCGGCCGGCTTCCGCCCCTGCCTGCGCTGCCGCCCCGAGCTGGCGCCGGAGGACGGCGCCTGGCGGCGTGGCGATGCGCTGGTGGCGCGGGCGTTGGCGCTGATCGAGCAGGGCTTCCTGGCCGAGCATCCGGTGGCGGCCCTGGCCGAGCGGCTGGCGGTCGGCGAGCGCCAGCTGCGGCGGCTGTTCGTGCAGCGCCTGGGCGCGGCACCACTGGGCGTGCACGTTACCCGCCGCCTGCTGTTCGCCAAGCAGTTGCTGACCGAGACCACGCTGCCGGTCACCGAGGTGGCGCTGGCCGCCGGCTTCGGCAGCCTGCGCCGCTTCAATGCCGCGTTCCAGGAGGCTTATCGCATGGCGCCGCGCGAACTGCGCCGCAGCCTGCAGCAGCGCCCGGCGCTGGCGGCCGACCGTTCGCTGGTGCTGCGCCTGGGCTACCGGCCGCCGTACGACTTCGCGGCCATCCTGGATTTCCTGCGCGACCGCGCCCTGCCCGGGGTGGAACGGGTGGATGGTCAGTCCTATGCGCGCGTGGTCGGCGACGCCAGCGCGCCGGCCTGGCTGCGGGTCAGCCATTGGCCATCGGCCCGGGCGCGCCCGGTGCATGCGCTGCGGCTGGAACTGCACGGCGTGGCGCCGGCCCGGCTCGCGGACACGGTGCAGCGGGTGCGGCGGATGTTCGACCTGGATGCCGACCCGAACGCGATCGCCGCGGTGCTGGGGGCCGATCCGCGCCTGCGGCCGCTGCTGCGCCAGCGACCCGGGCTGCGCCTGCCCAGCGGCTGGGACGGGCTGGAGATCGCGGCGCGCGCGGTGATTGGCCAGCAGGTCAGCGTGGCCGCCGCGCGCACATTGGCCGCGCGCCTGGTGCAGCGCCATGGCGCGCAGGTGGCGCTGGACGCCGCACCCGGCCTGGACCGGCTGTTCCCGGACGCGGCCACCCTGGCCGCGGCGGACCTGGACGGCCTGGGCCTGACCGGTGCGCGCATCGCCAGCCTGCGCGCGATCGCGCGCGCGGTGCTGGAGGGCAAGGTCGGCTTCGGCCCGGAACAGACCCTGGAGGAATTCGTCGAAGCCTGGTGCGCCCTGCCCGGGATCGGCCCATGGACAGCGCAGTACCTGGCCCTGCGTGCGCTCGGCCATCCGGACGCGTTCCCGGCCGAGGACCTGGTGCTGCAGAAGGCCGCGTCCGGCGACGGCACGCGCCTGTCCACCCGCCAGCTGCGCGAGCGCGCGCAGGCCTGGCGCCCCTGGCGTGCGTACGCCGTCATCCATCTCTGGCGCGAGGCCGCCTTGCCCGCGTCCCGTGCCAGCACCGAAGCGGAGGTCATCCCATGAGCGCCATCCATTACTGCCGGTTCGACAGCCCGGTCGGCCCGCTGACCGTGGCCGCCTCCGATGCGGGACTGCACGCAATCGAGTTTCCGCAGAACCGCCATCCGCAGCGCCGGCTCGGCTGGGTGCCGAAGGAGCACCCGGTGCTTGGCGAGGCCAGGCGCCAGCTGCAGGAGTACTTCGACGGCGAGCGCCGCGAGTTCGACCTGCCGTTGGCGCCGCAGGGCACGCTGTTCCAGCGCCAGGTGTGGCTGGCGCTGGCCGACATCCCCTACGGCAGCACCATCAGCTATGCGCAGCTGGCGATGCGCGTCGGCCGCCCCGCGGCGATGCGCGCGGTCGGCGCGGCCAACGGCCGCAACCCGCTGCCGATCGTGCTGCCCTGCCACCGCGTGATTGGCGCCGACGGCTCGCTCACCGGCTTCGGCGGCGGCCTGCCGACCAAGCGCTTCCTGCTGCAGCTGGAAGGCGCGATCCCGCCGCAGGAGGCCGCGCGCGATCTGTTTGGTGGGGTTCGGGATCCGGGACTGGTGATTGGTGATTGGTGATTGGTGATTGGTGATTGGTGATTGGTGATTCGGGATTCGGGATTCGGGATTCGGGATTCGGGTTGATACGGGCGTCACTGGCTACGCCCGTAGTGGCGGGCGTGGCTTGCGGGCGGTTCGAGGAGCAAGCCACCGGGTGCTGGCGTTTGCCGGCCTGAGCGCTGGTGGACGGATTCGCAGCCCCGCCAAGCGAAGCGCATCAGGGCTCCCGGCGTCCAACGCCAGGGCTGACGCGCGCCCGCCCCGGATGCGGCCCGGGGCCTTGTCCAGGGGTATGCGCGAGCGCCGAACGAGGCCACGGTCGTGACGACCCGAAGACGTGATGTGCCGCGCCGTCGTTCAGCCGGCGTCGATTGCGGCGCGCAGCGGGGCGAGGAAGGCGCGGGCGCGGGCGGCGGCATCGTCCGCATCGGCGGCTTCGGCCAGCACCGATACCAGCGCCGAGCCGACCACCACGCCATCGGCGCCGGCCGCCATCGCCTTGGCGCTGGCCGCGTCCTTGATGCCAAAGCCGGCCACCACCGGCACCTTCGCCGCTGCCCGCAGTTCCTCCAGGCGGCGGCTGGCGGCATCCGTGTCCAGGCGGTCGGCGCCGGTCACGCCGGCATAGCTGACGTAGTACAGGTATCCCTGCGCGCTGGCGCTGAGCATGGCCGCGCGCTCGTCCGAGGTGGTCGGCGAGGCCAGCATCACCAGCGCCAGGCCCAGTTCGTTGAACGCCGGCTGGAACTGCGGCGCTTCCTCCGGCGGCAGGTCCACCAGCAGCACGCCGTCGACGCCGGCGGCCACCGCCTCGGCGGCGAACCGGGCCGCGCCGCGGATCTCCACCGGGTTGAGGTAGCCCATCAGCACCACCGGCGTGTCCGCGTCACGCTCGCGGAAGCGGCGCACGCAGTCGAACACGTAGGCCACGGTCGCCCCGCGCGCCAGCGCGCGCTCGGAGCTGCGCTGGATCACCGGGCCATCGGCCATCGGATCGGAGAACGGCACGCCCAGCTCGATGCAGTCGGCGCCGGCCTCGACCAGCGCGTGCATCACCGGCACGGTCGCCTCCAGCGCGGGATCGCCGGCGGTGATGAAGGGGATGAGTGCCTTGCGCCCGTCGGCGCGCAGTCGCGAGAAGGTGGTTTCGAAGCGGCTCATGGATCGCCCGTGGGTTGCGTCGCGCCGGTGGCGCGTTTGCGCGGTGTGGATGCGGTTCGGCGCCAGCGCGGCCGGCGCCGGGTTCACAGCTGGATGCCCTCGCGCGCGGCGATGGTGTGCACGTCCTTGTCACCGCGGCCGGAGAGGTTGCACAGGACCAGTGCGTCCTTCGGCAGCTCGCGCGCCAGCTTGATCGCCTGCGCGACCGCGTGGCTGGACTCCAGCGCCGGCAGGATGCCTTCGGTGCGGGTCAGCCGGTGGAAGGCCCCCAACGCCTCCTCGTCGGTCACGCCCACGTACTCGGCGCGGCCGCTGTCCTGCAGGAAGGCGTGCTCCGGGCCCACGCCCGGGTAGTCCAGGCCGGCGGAGATGGAATGGGTCTCGATGATCTGGCCGTCGTCGTCGCACAGCACGTAGGTGCGGTTGCCGTGCAGCACGCCAACACGCCCGGCCGACAGCGAGGCCGCATGGCGCCCGGTGTGCACGCCGTCGCCCGCGGCCTCGGCGCCGACGATGCGCACCTGGCGGTCGTTGAGGAAGGCATGGAACAGGCCCATGGCGTTGCTGCCACCGCCGACGCAGGCGGTGATCACGTCCGGCAGGCGGCCGAAGTCGGCCAGCATCTGCGCCCGCGCCTCGCGCCCGACCACGGCATTGAAGTCGCGCACCATGCGCGGGTACGGGTCCGGGCCAGCGACGGTGCCGATGATGTAGAAGGTGTCCTGCACATTGGTCACCCAGTCGCGCATGGCCTCGTTGAGCGCGTCCTTGAGCGTGGCCGAGCCGGAGGTCACCGGGACCACGGTCGCGCCCAGCAGCTTCATGCGGTAGACGTTGATCTTCTGCCGCTCGATGTCGGTGGCGCCCATGTACACCACGCACTCCAGGCCCAGGCGCGTGGCCACGGTGGCGCTGGCCACGCCATGCTGGCCGGCGCCGGTCTCGGCGATGATCCGCTTCTTGCCCATGCGCGCGGCCAGCAGCGCCTGGCCGATGGTGTTGTTGATCTTGTGCGCGCCGGTGTGGTTGAGGTCCTCGCGCTTGAGCAGGATCTGCGCGCCGCCCACTTCCCGGCTCAGGCGCTCGGCGTGGTAGATCGGGCTAGGCCGGCCGACGTAGTGCTTCAGGTCTTTCTCGAAGGCGGCCTGGAAGGCCGGGTCGGCCCTGGCCTCGTCATAGGCGGCGGCCAGTTCCTGCAGCGGGCCGATCAGGGTTTCGGCGACGAAGCGGCCACCGTGCTGGCCGAAGTGGCCACTGGCGTCGGGATAGGCGTGGAAGTCCTGGATGGGGGCGCTCATCGGCTTGACGGTATGTAAGGTGGGTTGACCTTAACGCACGACATGCCGCCCATAAAGCGATAAAGTCTGGCGCGACACGTCAGGAAAACTCACATGTCACGCGACCTGCCCCCGCTCAATGCCCTGCGCGCCTTCGAGGCCGCCGCCCGCCTGGGCAGCATGGCCGCGGCGGCCGAGGAGCTGCACGTGACCCACGGCGCGGTCAGCCGCCAGGTCAAGCTGCTGGAGGACGCGCTGGGCACCCCGCTGTTCACCCGGCACGGCCGCGGGCTGGCGCTGACCGCCACTGGTCGCCGCCTGGGCGAGGCCGCGGCCGCCGCGTTCGAGCCGCTGCGCCGGAGCTGGGCGGAGTTGCGCTCGCCGGCGGCGGCCCCCGCCCTGGTGCTGGGCTGCCCGGGCAGCCTGCTGGCACGCTGGATGATCCCGCGGATGGAGCAGCTGGCGACCGAGCTGCCGGACCTGCGCCTGCACCTGGCGGCCAGCGAGGCGACGCCCGATGCGGCGCTCACCGGGATGGACGCCGCGCTCCTGATCGGCACCCCGCCCTGGCCGCCCGGCTGGGACGTGCACCGGCTGGCGCCGGAACGCATCGGGCCGGTGCTGAGCCCGCGACATCCGGCGCATGCCCGGCTGCAGGGTGCTCCCGCCACCGCGCTGCTGCAGGAGGCGCTGCTGCACACCGCCTCGCGGCCCTCGGCGTGGCCGGAATGGGCCCGCCGCAACGGTCTGGATCCGGAAGCCCTGCGCCTGGGCACCGGCTTCGACCATCTCTACTACCTGCTGGAAGCCGCCGCTGCCGGCCTGGGCGTGGCCATCGCCCCGCAGGAACTGGTCGCCGACGACCTGCGCGCCGGCCGCCTGGTCGCACCCTGGGGCTTTACCGAAACCGACGGCTACTGGGCGCTATGCACGCTGCGCGGTGGAGGCGATGCGCGGATCGCGCCGTTCACCACATGGCTGCGGAAGCAACTGGACCACTGAGTCCGGCACGCCGGGCTGGCGCAGGAACCACTACAACACCAGAAGCGTTGCCACCACGGAATTGTGGATGGCATGCGTGATGGAGGCAGCAAGCACCGCCCAGCCCGCACCGAACTTCAGGTACCTGACATATACGAAGGAAAACACCGCGAAGTTGGCCAGGTTCGCGATGCCGCTGATCCAGTCGGCGAGCCCGTGCACCAGACCCCAGACCACGCTCGACATCAGGATTGCCAGCGCGCTGCTGCGTGTCCTTGGCAGGAATATCCAGGAAAGCAACGCCCCCATCACCAGGGTTTCCAGCAGCGGGCTGACCAGCACCCACCCGAACACCCGCCACCCCTCGGGAGACTGAAGTTCGCCGACAGAACCGGTGCTGCCTGTCGCGCCAAAGGCAAAAGCCAAGCTGGCGCCACCGGCGAGGCTGACCGCGCTCGCGCATGCACTTTCCGCAACCAGTTTGGGGATAGGCGGTCGAGTCATGCTGCCCCCATGCCTCCGTCCATTGGAGCCGGGGCAGGCACCGCCCGCCCCGGCCCTTCAATCAAGCGCCGTACACGTTGATGAAGGTGGTCGAGCTGGAAAAGGTGTCATCGCGCACCGCACCTTTCAGGTTGTCCCCAACGAAGTCGATGAGCGTGTCGGTGCCGATTGCGCCGGCCATTCGCACAAGCCAGTTCTTCCAGGTACGGCCACCGCCAACGATCTGGATTTCATCAATGGTCATTTCGCGCATCTTTCTTGCCTCCTTGCATGACGCATCCGGCGTCGCGGATCAAGGATCCATCCTTGATTCCTGGGTACGGTCCTCGCGGAATACTATGGCGCTGCCCGGCAAGATCAATCGGATTTACCTGCACCGATGCGCAGGAACAAACCGGCGCTTTGGGTCGGATCCCCCCGCATGAAGCCAGGGTTCCAGGTACTACCGGGCCGCGTCCCCGGCTGCATGCCGGGTTCACCCGACTGCCAGCGGCGCTGCTTCAGCCGGAAAGCCCCACTCATCCCGCAAGCCGCCCGCGGGGAGGGCCTCGGCCATCCCCGCCTACGGACCGCAGCAGCCTCAGGCCGCCGCCGAACGCTCCCGCGGCTCGGGCGTGGGACTGGGGGCCAGCCAGTCCAGCCAGGCTTCGGTGGCATCGTCGCGCCCCGGCGGCTTGTAGCCGGGCGCCACTACGACCAGGCCGCCGACTACATGGCGGAGTTCCTCTTGGGTCATGTCGCGCATCTCGTCCTCCGTTGATCGAGGCCGCCCCGGGCGGGACGGCCACGTGCAGCCACGGATGCAGCGGTCGCGCGGACCGGCAGTCGGGCCGGTCCGCGCACCCGCCGGCAGCCGGTCAGGGGGCGACCGGCTTCACCTGCTGGTACTGCTCCAGCAGCCATTCCAGCTCGCGCTGGGCGCGATCCAGGTAGCCCGCCAGCGGATCCGGCGGCGGCACCCGGACCAGCTCGCCACCGCCGACATGCGGGAATTCCCCGCGGTACAGGTCACGCATTCCTCTTCTCCCGTTCGATTGCCAAAGTGATCCGCGCCGGTCAGCGATGCTGCCGGTAGCGGCGCTCCTGTTCCCTGAGCAGGTTGAGCAGCAGTTGCCACCCCGTATCGGACACGCCCGTCCACGGCTGGGGCGGGGGCGCTTCCTCGCCCGCCCCGCCCGCCACCTTTCCGATCTCTGCCTGTTCCATCACGCGCATTGGCGATCTCCTCGAAGTCCTAGTGCACCAGGGATGGCCGTGCCGGCATCCGCGTCGCGCGGGCATGCCGGCCGCAGCCAACCAACGAACGGCTTCACGGCTTCAACCGTGCCTCTATCCGTTCGCGCCGGATGTCGCCCCACTCGGGAATTTCCGGACGGGGGTAATCAGGCGGCTCGGGAGGCCAGGGCCAGGTCTGTCCACCCACCACCTGCCCGACCTCTCCGCTTTCGATCTCGCGCATTCCTGTGCTCCTCTGGGTTGACGGTTGCACCACACATCCGGCGGGCCGCAGCTCTCGCGCCGCGCCCCGCCTCAGGGCCTGGGCTGGTTGCGCCGCGCCTGCTCTTCGAAGAAGTCGAGCCATTGCTGCCACTCGGCCTCGGAGATGCCGCCCGGCAGCGGCAGGTGCGGGGACTCGTCCGATTCGCCGATCCCGCCCGCGATCCGGGCCATTTCCATCTGCGCCAGCTTCCGCATGTGTTCCTCCTGGAACGCGTACCTGTCCGGTGTGTTCCGCACACCACGGTATGCCGCCCGGGCCGCACCGGCCCGGGCACTCTCAGCACGGCACGGGCACCAAGCGCCCGTCGACGACCTCGTGGCGCAGCTGCTGCACGATCCGCCCCTGGTCCATGACCAGGACGCGGTCGGCGCTGGCGATGGTTTCCGGGCGGTGGGCCACGATCACCTTGGTCAGCGCCAGGCCCTTCACCGCCTCGTTGACCAGGCGCTCGTTGGCCACGTCCAGGTGACTGGTGGCCTCGTCGAGGAACAGCAGCTTCGGCTTGCGGTACAGCGCGCGCGCCAGGATGATCCGTTGCTTCTGCCCGCCGGACAGCGAGCTGCCCATGTCGCCGATCAGGCCGTGGTAGCCCATCGGCATGGCCGCGATCTCGTGGTGGATGGCGGCCAGCTGCGCCGCCTCCTCGATCCGCGCCTGGTCGGCCTGCGGGTCGAAGAAGCTGATGTTGTCGGCGATGCTGCCGGCGAACAGCTGGTCGTCCTGCATCACCGCACCGACGATCGCGCGCACGTTGCGCGGCCCGACCTTCTGGATGTCGTAGCCGCCGATGCAGATCCTTCCCTCGGTGGGCCGGAGCAGGCCCAGCATCAGCTTGACCAGGGTGGTCTTGCCGCAGCCGGAAGCGCCGACGATGGCCACCGACTCGCCAGGCTCGATGGTGAAGCTGCAGTCCCTGATCACCCACGGCTCCGCGTCGCCGTAGCGGAACGACAGCCCCTCGACCTCGATCCGGGTATCCGGCGGCGGCGGCAGTTCCGAGCGTTCGCGCTCGTCCTCCGGCGGCGTCAGCACGATGTCGGCCAGGCGCTCGCCGTGCAGGCGCAGCATGCGGAACTCGATCCACTTGTCGATCAGCGCTGCCATCCGCGTGGCGAACTGGTCCTTGTAGGCCAGGTAGGCGATCAGCATGCCCACCGACAGCACGTTCTGCAGCGCCAGCACCGCGCCGATCCAGATCACCACCACCCGTTCGATGCCGAACACCAGCTGGCTGGCGCTGTTGAAGCCCAGGCCCATGCACGCCAGCCGCACCTCGTGGTTGACGGTGTCGACCATCAGGTTCTCGTACGCGGCGCGCCGCCGCGGTTCCTCGCCGGCGACCTTCAGGCTCTGCATGCCGCGCAGCGATTCCAGCAGGTGGGTCTGCTGCCTGGCCGCGGCGACCAGCTGGCGCTCGGTGCCGTCGCGCACCGGGCGGTAGGCCAGCGCGCGGATGCCGATGTACAGCGCCACCGCCAGCAGCGTCACCAGGGCGAGCTTCCAGCTGTACAGCAGCATCAGGCCGAGGGTGACGACGGCCATCAGGCCGTCGATGAGCGCCTCCACGAAGCTGGTGGTGAGCGTGCGCTGGATCGCCTGCACCGAGGACATGCGCGAGGTGATGTCGCCCAGGTGGCGCTTCTCGAAGAAGTCCAGCGGCAGGCGCAGGGCGTGGGCGAACACGTTGCCCATCCACTGCAGGCCCAGCCGGGTGGACAGGTACACCACCGACCAGCCGCGCAGCAGGCCGATGCCGACCTGCAGCAGCAGCGCCAGCAGGAAGCCCAGGCCGAGCACGGTCAGCAGGTCGCGATCGGCGGACACCAGCACCTGGTCCACGACCCACTGCATGAAGAACGGCGCCAGCACCACGAACACCTGCAGCGCCACCGACAGCACCAGGATCTGCGCCAGCGCGCCCCACAGCCCGCGCACCGGGCCGGTGAGCTGGCGCACGCCGACCGAGGCCGGCGCCTTGCGCGGGCGGAACTCGGCCGCCGGGCCCAGCTCCAGCGCCACCCCGGTGAAGTGGTCGGACGCCTCGCGCAGCGACACCCGGCGCTCGCCGCTGGCCGGATCCAGCAGCACCACGCCGGAGCGGTCGACCCGCGCCAGCACCACGAAGTGGTTGAAGTCCCAGTGCAGGATGCAGGGCAGCCGCAGCTTGTCCAGTTCCTCCAGGTCCAGCCGCAGCGGACGGGTGGCGAAACCCAGCTGCTGGGCGATGCGGATCAGCTGGTCCAGGCGCGCGCCCTTGAGCGAGAGCGGGAAGCGCTGGCGCAGCTCGGACAGGCTGGTCTGGTGCCCATGCGCGGACGCCACCATGGCCAGGCAGGCCAGTCCGCATTCGGCCGCCTCGGCCTGCAGCACCACCCGCAGGGAACGGCCTAGCATGCGCGCCCGCCCTCCCGCAGCCGGCACGCCGGCGCGCGCGCCGCCGCCTGCCCTGCCAAGCGCGCCGCCGCCATCCTTTCCTGCCGTTGCCGCCACATCCGCATCGCCTTCTCCGTCCACCGCCGGCGCGCCCGCGCGCGCCGGATCCCGCGCCGCCGCTCAACCGGCAACCCGTCCCTGCACCGACCACAGCGGCTCCAGCAGCCATTCGATCAGCGTGCGTTCCTCGCCGAGGATGTCCGCGTCCAGCACCATGCCCGGCTTGAGCGGCTCGGCGCGGCCGTAGGCGCGGATCGCCTGCGCCGGCAGCGTCACCGTCACCCGGTAATAGGGCTCGGGTGCCTGCGCGTTGCCGGTCAGCGTGGCCAGTTCGCCCGGACCAAGCGCGCTGCGGCTGATCCGGTCCACGGTGCCGCGCTGGTGCCCGAACTTCTGGTAGGGGAAGGCCTGGTAGCGCAGCATCACCGCGTCGCCAGGCTCGATGAAGCCGATCGCGCGGCTGGGCACCAGCAGTTCCGCCTCCAGCGTGCCCTCGCCCGGCAGCACCGACAGCAGCGGCTGCCCGGCCTGCACCGACTGGCCCGGCTTGATCAGCTGGGTGGCGACCACCCCGCTGATCGGCGCGGTCAGCACCAGCTCGCCGCGCGCCTGGGTCTCCACCAGCTCCTGCTCCAGCGCCGCCAGCTCGCGCGCGAACGAGGCCTCGCCGGCGCTGCGCTGGCCGGGAATCTCCGCCAGCGCCTGCTGCAGCTGCGCGATCATCCGCCGGGTGGACACGGCCTGGCGCTGCAGCGCCTGCATCTCGCCGACCTGGGTCAGCGCCACCGATTCCTGCTGCTTGATCTGCAGCAGGCTCACGTAGCGCTCGTCCTGCAGCTGGCGCAGGCGGTCCAGGGTCTCGCGCGCCAGCCGGATCTGCTCCTCGCGGGTGCGGATCTCCGCCTCCACCTGGGCCAGTTCCTGGCGCGCGGTGGCCAGCTGCACGCGCAGCCCGGATTCCTGCGCCTCCAGCTGCGCCAGTTGCGCCGCGTGCGCCGATTCCAGGCTCTCGCGGCGGCGGCGCAGGCGCTCCTCCAGGGCGGCGTTGGTGTCGCCGGCGGCGCGCGTGGCGCGCGGGACCGCCACCACCGCCACCGCCTGGCCGGCCTGCACGCGCGCGCCTTCCTGCACGTGGGCGGCCACCACCACCCCGGTGGCCGGCGCCACCACGGTGGCCATGCCCGCGCTGGGGACCAGCTGGCCCACCACCGGCGACCGCCGGGTGTAGGTGCCGAACAGCAGGAACAGGATCACCGCCAGCGCCACCGCGGCGGCGGCGGCGGTCAGCAGCCACAGCCGCAGCGGCTGGGCCAGCGAGATCGCGCCCAGCCAGCTGCCGCGACGCGCCTCCAGCGCTTCCCTGCGGAACAGTTCCTGGCTCATGTCGCGTCCGTGTCCGTTGCCAGGGCCCGCGCCGTCCATGTGCGCCGGATGGCTGCCGCGCTCCGCGCGGCGCGCGGCGCTTCGTGGGTACCAGATGACTCCTTCATCCCTCTCCCCTCGCGCTCGATGTGCGCCGCGTCACAAAGATGACGCAACGCGCACTCGCTTCGTCCCGATACTTGCCCGCCGGGATTTGCGACGACAAGCCCGACGATGGTGCGTGGCACGTGCAAAGCCGCTTGCGGCGCAGGCCTCGCGCCGCGTCACACAAGCAACGCACCAGGCGGTGCAAGCGAAACTGCACGAAATGCAGCCAGAATCGCTTGCATTTGCGCCGGTTGCGCAATCGCATTTGGCAGGGCTAGGCTCCAAGCCAATGCCACGGACAGGGCAGGAAGGGAACGCATGAATCTCTCGATGAGAATCCGCATTGCGCGCCAGCGGGCCCGATTGTCGCAGGAGGCGCTGGCCGCACTCCTCGGCGTCACCCGCGGCGCGGTGGCGAACTGGGAATGCGCGGTGGGCGCGCAGCCGGCGACGGCCAGGCTCGAACGCCTGGCGCAGGTCACCGGCGTGTGTTTCGAATGGCTGGCCACCGGGCGCGGTCCGCTCACCTACGACGGCAGCGACGACCTGCCTGCGGTGGATGCGGAACTGGTGCACGATCCGGCCGAGCGCCGCCTGCTGCACGCCTACCGCCTGGCAAGCCGCCCGGTGCAGAAACTGCTGCTGCAAATGGCCGAGGTCCAGGTCCAGGGCGTGGAGGGCCGCCGCCGCGCCTGAGCAGGCGCCGATCGCGCGGCGCGATGGCTCCGGCGCGGAGCATCGCCTGCCTGGCCGATGCGCGCCGAACGGCCGCACCCGCGGCTGCCTGCACGAGCGCCTGTGCGGCCACCAACCCCGCCCCGCTGCGATCACCCGGCAACGGGTGCGGGCAACAGTCTCCCGTCCTCGTTCCTCAGGAGCGGGGCAGCAGATGCATTGTCCGGGCGCCCCTGGCAAGGTGCGCTTGATCCGGCCCGAAGCATCCGGACCGGCGCCTCGCGCTACGAAGGGGAACCGCCCACGCGGCCGCAGGCTCGCGTACGCGCCGATGGCGGGCAGGCAGTGGCGCGCGGCTACCGTTGCGCTTGTCCAGGGCGCTCATGCCTGCGCGACGCGCGGCAGCGCATGGAACGGCGGGAGCAACAGACGGCTCTTCGGCCCGAATGCACACGCGGACGCTGGCACGGCTGCGCGGCTGGCCTGCGCCCTCGCGTGCCGCTCAGTCCAGTTCGGCGCAGTCCGCGCGCCGCACCTCGGCGACGAAGCGGCGCATCCTGTCGCCGTCCTTGATGCCCGGGGACAGTTCGATGCCGCTGGCCACGTCGACCGCCCAAGGCAGGGTCGCGGCGATGGCCTCGGCCACGTTGTCCGGGTCCAGGCCGCCGGCCAGCACGAACGGCCGGTGCAGGCCGGTGGGCAGGCGCCGCCAGTCGAACGCCTTGCCGCTGCCGCCGGAGCCGCCGGCGCCATGGCTGTCGAACAGGAAGGCGGCCGCGTTGGGCCAGCGCTGCTGCAGCGATTGCGCGTCCCAGGTGCTGCCGTCGCCCATGGGAATGGCCTTCATGTATGGCACCCGGAAGGCACGGCAGAACGCGTCGTCCTCGTCGCCGTGGAACTGCAACAGCGCCGGGCGGATCTGCCGCACCACCTCGCGCACTTCCTCGGCGCTGTTGTTGCGGAACAGCGCCACGGCGCTGACCAGCGGCGCCATCGCCAGGCGCAGCTGCCGCGCCGCCATCGGCGTCACCTGGCGCGGGCTGCCCTCGGCGAAGACGAAGCCCACGGCGTCCACGCCCAGCTCGCTGGCCAGGCGCACGTCGCCGGGGCGGGTCATGCCGCAGAACTTGATGCGGGTGCGGTACAGCGCTCGGCTCACAGCGTCACCTCCTCCGGCAGGCCCCATTCGGCGGGGTAAAGGGGACGCAGGAAGACCAGGCCCTGCGGCGGCGCTGTGGGCCCGGCCAGGGTGCGGTCGCGCCCCGCGAGCAGGCGGGCGATCCAGCCCTCGTCCTGGGCACCGGCGCCCACCTCCAGCAGCGAACCGACGATGTTGCGGACCATGTGGTGCAGGAACGCATTGGCCTGTACCTCGATGGTGACGGTTTCGCCACTGCGGCGGACCTGGATGTCCTGCAGGTTGCGGCGTGCATGCGGTGCCTGGCAATGCACCGTGCGGAAGGCGCTGAAGTCGTTCTCGCCCAACAGCGCCTGGGCCGCGCGGTGCATGGCATCGGCATCCAGCGGGCGCCGCTCCCAGGCCATCGTGGCGCGGTACAGCGCGGGCCGCACCGGACGATTGACCAGGGTGTAGCGGTAGCGTCGGGCGCGGGCGGAGAAGCGGGCGTGAAAGCCCGCGTCCACCGGCACGCACCAGCGCACGCACACGGTCGGCGGCAGGCGCCCGGTCACGCCCAGGGTCCAGGCGCGCGGATCGCGCTCGGCGGTGCTGTCGAAGTGCACGACCTGGCATTCGGCGTGCACCCCGGCGTCGGTGCGCCCGGCGCAGCTGACCGTGATCTCCTGGTCGGCCACCGAGGACAGCGCGCGCTCCAGCGTGGCCTGCACCGTCGGCGGCCCGGACGGCCCCAGGCCCTGCCAGCCCTGGAAGGCGCCGCCGTCGTACTCCACGCCCAGCGCGTAGCGCATCGCCGCTCAGCCGATCTCGCGAAGCAGCTGCGCCGCCTCGTCGCGGGCGGCCGGATCCTGGCCGGCGAGCACCTCGCGCAGCAGGGTGCGCGCGGTGTCCACGTCGCCCAGGTCCAGGTAGGCCACGGCCAGCTCCAGGCGCTCGCGCCCGGCCGGGGCCGGGTTGAGCGGGGTGAAAGCGGACGCGTCGTCGTGCCAGGCCGGGGCCGCGGACTCGCGCGCGGCCGGTGCCGGCGGCGGCAGGTCGTCGTGGCGCAGCGGCAGCTCCGGTTCCACGTCCGGCTCCGGGGCCTGCTCGTCCACGTACGCCTCCGGCTCGACCGGATGCGGTTCCAGTTCCGGCGCCTCCACCGGCACCACCGGGTCGGCCGGCACGTGGGTGGACGGCGCGGCCGCGGCCAGCGCGGCGGCATCGAAGCCGGCGCCGCGGCCGACCGGGATCGGCAGCGGCTTGGGCCGGCGCGCGAACCACCAGGCCGCGCCC
>NZ_ALIP01000078.1:0-1317 GCF_000283075.1 Pseudoxanthomonas sp. GW2 | reverse complement strand
GGAGGCGCCGGCCGCCGGTGACCTTGACGCGGCCCGGATCGAACTGGAAGACGCGTTGCTGGAGCAGGGCCGCGATCCCTGGCTGCGGCTGGAGCTGGCGCGCCTGTACCAGCGCGGCGGCCGCCCCGACCAGGCGCGGGCGATCATGGAAGGCCTGCTGGCCCTGGACGATTCCCCGCAGGCGCTGCACGCGGCGGCGGTCTACGCCCAGGAGCAGGGCGACTGGAACGCGGTCTACGCCACCCTCGAGCGCATCCCCGCCGGCTCGCGCGACGGCGCGATGGCGGCGCTGCACGACGTGGCCTGGATCCACGTGCAGGCCGCGCGCGCGCGGCAGCTGGCGGCGCAGCAGCGCACCGGCGAGGCGCAGCTGCTGCTGGCGCGGGTCGAGGCCTCGCTGGGCGACCGCCTGCAGCGCGCGGATGCCGCCGGCGCGCTGGCCGAGGCCTATGCCCGGATCGGCAGCCGCCAGCGCGCCCTGGTGCTGGCGCAGCGCTTGCTGTCCGGTCCCGACGCCGGCACCGAGGAACGCCTGCAATACGCCGCGGTGCTGCTGCGCGCCGGCCAGGACGCCGAACTGGCGGCGCTGCTGCGCAAGCTCGACGAGGCGCCGATGACCCCGGCCCAGGCCGCGCGCTACCGCGACCTGCGCACCGGCTACGTGCTGCGCCAGGTGGACGCGCTGCGCGAGATGGGCAACCTCGAGGCGGCCTACGAGACCCTGGCCCCGGTCCTGGCCGAACAGCCGCAGGATCCGCGCACCGTGGCCGCGCTGGCGCGGCTGTACGCGGCCGCCGGCGACCACCGCCAGGCCCTGGCGCTGTACCAGCAGCAGCTGCAGCTGGCCCCGGACGACGTCGACGCGATGGTTGCCGCCGCCGGCAGCGCCGCCGCCCTGCGCGACCTGGACACCGCCGAGTACTACCTGGGCCAGGCGCTGGCGCGCCAGCCGCAGTCGCCGGAGGTGCTGGCCGGCGCCGGCCGCGCGTACCGCGCCGCCGGGCAGAACCGCAAGGCCGAGCGCTATTTCCGTGCCGCCTTGGCCGCGCAGGCGCGCGAGGCCGGACAGGCCGACCACGGCTATCCGGCGGCCAGCACCGCGCTGGCCGGCAGCGGCGGCCGTGCCTTCAACCCGTTCGCCGGCCTGACCGGCGGCCAGGCCCGTGGCAGGGCGTTGCGCGGCGAGCGCTTCGATCCGCTGGCCACGCCGGCCGCGGCGGCGCCGGCACCGGTGGCGATGCTGCCGGCCGCCAACGGCGCGCTGCCGCCGCCGGCAGCCACCACCGGGTTCGCGCCGGATCCGCTGCCCACGCGCGG
>NZ_ALIP01000077.1:0-26483 GCF_000283075.1 Pseudoxanthomonas sp. GW2 | reverse complement strand
CCGCAAGGCCTCCCCGTCTTTTTTTCGGCGCGCGCTGGCGCCGCGTTCACGGGCCGGCGCGGATCATCCGGCGCCAGGTCCTCCCTCCCGGGGGACGCAGGAGCACGCCATGGTCCGCTTCCTCCGTATCCCCCGCGCCGCCGCCGTGCTGGCGGCCGCGGCCATGCTGCTGCTGGCGGCCTGTGCCAGCGGCCCGCGGATCAGCAGCGAGGCCGATCCTTCGGCCGACTTCGGCCGCTACCGCAGCTTCGCCTTCTATTCGCCGCTGGCGATCGAGTCGCGCGGCTATTCCACCCCCACCAGCAACCGCATCCGCCAGGCCGCACGCGCGCAGCTGGAGGCGCGCGGCTACGTCTACGACGAGCGCGACCCGGACCTGTGGGTGAACCTCAACGCCTACCTGCAGGAACGCACCGACGTCAGCACCATCCCCGAGGTGGACTACGACTACTACTACAGCTACCGCGCCCGCAGCTACGTGGCGGTGCCGTACTGGCGCGAGCGCACCAGCGTGCGCCGCTACACCGAAGGCACGCTCAACGTGGACCTGGTGGACGCGCGCCAGAACCGGCTGGTGTGGACCGGGGTGGCGGTAGGCCAGGCCAGCAGCCGCAGCACACCGGCCGAGCGCGACGCGCGGATCGACTCGGCCGTGGCCCAGATCTTCGCCCGCTACCCGTACCGGGCCGCGCCGCGCTGACGCGGCGGCGCGGGCGGATGTGCCCGCGCCGGTTGCATGCCGCGGCCGCCGCGCCTCAGGCGCCGACCGCGGCCGAGTCCAGCAGCAGGTCCGCCTGTGCGCGCCACTCCTCCAGGCGCGGCAGCACGTTGCAGCGCTGCAGGTACTCCAGGTCCGGCTCCTCGCCGGAGGCCAGGGCCATGGCCACGTGGGTGGCGCCGGTGACCCAGAAGCTGCGGCTGGACGAGCGCGACGGCGTGCGGTGGAACGCCACCGCCTCGATGATCGGCATCGGCAGGCCCCACAGGCCCAGCAGGTAGGCGCCGGCCTCGGTATGGCCGGGGCGCGCGTCGCCGGCGGCGGCCGGCTCGCGCTCGTCGCGCACGCCGGGCAGCAGCAGGCCGATGTCGGCCAGCAGGGCGGCGGTGGCGCCCAGCTCGGCGCTGGATTCGGGGAGCATGCGCTTGGCCAGGCGCGAGGCCACCAGCGCGCGCTGCTGCAGCGCCGCGCGGTCCACCCCGGCCGGGGCCGGCAGGGCGAACACCTCGCTGGCCAGGACCAGGTCGCGCAGGGTGGCGATGCCCAGCCGGGTCACCGCGGCGCGCAGGTCGGTCACGGTGCGCCCGGAGGAGAAGAACGCCGAGTTGCACAGCTGCAGCACCTTGGCCGCGATCGCCGGGTCGGCCGCGACCAGGGCGGCGATGTCGGCGGCGCTGGTGTCCTCGTCGTTCTCCAGCGCGTGCATCAGGCGCAGGTACAGCTGCGGCGGCGAGGGCAGCTGCTCGACCCGGCCGATGCCGTCGCGCAGCTGCGGGTTGTCGACCAGCTCGCGCAGCTCCTCCAGGCTGCCGATGGATTCCAGCAGCAACTCGGGGGCCACGGGGGCGGGCAGGAAGCGGTGGGCCAGGCCGATGATGCGCGCCGGCGGGGTGGCCGAGTTCTCGATCACCGCCATGCGCGAGGTGGAGGGCCTCAGGGTACGGACCTGGCCGAGCAGGGTGGCCGGCGGCATGTCCGGCAGCGCCGGCGGCACCAGGACCACGTCGACCTCGACCGCGGCCACGTGGGCCATGGCCGAGCCGCCATCCGGGCAACGGTGGACATCCCAGTCCTCTCCCATGTCACCGACCAGTTCCACGAGGTCGGCAGGAAACACGACGTCGTCACCGACGAACAGGATGCGCACTCATTCCTCCACGAAGATCGTCCAGCCAGGGCGTGCCGGGGCCCGCCCCTGCACGGTAGCGGATAACCGCGCAGGAATCTTCAGGACTGCCGGCACCCCGGGCACGGCACTGCCGGGAAGTGTGCCGCATTTGGCGGTCCGGCGGCGCCGGCGGACCGCCGGCGCGCGATGGGTGCGGCCGTGCCGCACCCGGTGGCGATCAGGCCTCGCCCTTGGCCTTGGCGCGTTCCATCGACTCGACCAGGATGCGGCGGGCCTCCTCGGCGTCGCCCCAACCCTCGACCTTGACCCACTTGCCCTTCTCCAGGTCCTTGTAGTGCTCGAAGAAGTGGCCGATGCGCTCCAGCCAGTGGCTGGAGACCTGGTTGATGTTCTCCACGTGGGCGTAGCCGGCGAACACCTTGGCCACCGGCACGGCCAGGATCTTCTCGTCGCCGCCGGCCTCGTCGCTCATCTTCAGCACGCCCACCGGGCGGCAGCGCACCACCGAGCCCGGGACCAGCGGCAGCGGCAGCACCACCAGCACGTCGGCCGGGTCGCCGTCGCCGCACAGGGTGTTGGGCACGTAGCCGTAGTTGCATGGGTAGCGCATCGGGGTGGAGAGGATGCGGTCGACGAAGATCGCGCCGCTTTCCTTGTCCACCTCGTACTTGACCGGCTCGGAGTCCTTCGGGATCTCGATGACGACGTTGATTTCCTCGGGCGGGTTGCGTCCGGAATTGACCTGGTCGAGGCCCATCAGTGACTCCATTCCATCGGTTGGGTGAATCCGGCCATTTTACGCGCTGCGGTATTGCATTGCACAACGCACGATGGCAGGGCCCTCCGGGGCGGGCGCGGCCCGGAGGCGGGGCGCCGCGGCGGGCTCCCGCGCGGCCAGGCACGGCCCGAGGCGTGCCGCGCATCACGCAAATCCCCGGTGCGCACAGCCGGGGCCGCGGTGCAATTAGCCGAAAAGCGCATGGGCGCGCCGCGGCCGCGGCGGCAGGCCGGGGGCCCGGGACCGGTAGAATCGGGCGATTCTCCCCGCGACGTTGGACCCCCTGCATCATGAACGAGCGTATTGCCCACGCCGGCCTGGCTTCCAGGCTCATGTCGGCGGAGCAGGCCGCTGCCCTGATCCAGCCCGGCATGGCCGTGGGCATGAGTGGCTTCACCGGCGCCGGCTATCCCAAGGCCGTGCCCCAGGCGCTGGCCGCGCGCATCGAGGCGGCGCACGAGCGCGGCGAATCCTTCGCCATCCGCATCCTCACCGGCGCGTCGACAGCGCCGGAACTGGACGGCGTGCTGGCGCGCGCCGGCGGCATCGAGTTCCGCCTGCCGTACCAGTCCGATCCGGAACTGCGTGGCCGCATCAACGGCGGCCAGATCGAGTACATGGACGTGCACCTGGGCCACGTCGCCCAGCATGCGCTGTTCGGTTTCCTCGGCCGCATCGACCTGGCCATCGTCGAGGTCACCGCGATCCTGCCCGACGGCCGCCTGGTGCCCTCGACCTCGGTGGGCAACAACAAGACCTGGCTGGATCTGGCCGACAAGGTGATCATCGAGGTCAACCACCGCCAGCCGCGCGGCATGGAGGGGATGCACGACATCTACTACGGCACCGCCAAGCCGCCGCAGCGCAAGCCGATCCCGCTGACCCACCCGGGCGACCGCATCGGCGAGCCCTACCTCAAGGTCGACCTGGACAAGGTCGTGGCGGTGGTGGAGAGCGACGCGCCGGACCGCATCGGCCGCTTCGCCCCGATCGACGACGTCTCCCGCGCCATCGCCGGCCACCTGGTGGAGTTCTTCCGCCACGAGATCCGCGCCGGGCGCCTGGGCGAGCACCTGCTGCCACTGCAGTCGGGCGTGGGCAACATCGCCAACGCGGTGCTGGCCGGCCTGCACGACGGCGGATTCCGTGGCCTGACCGCGTTCACCGAGGTGATCCAGGACGGCATGCTCGACCTGATCGGCAACGGCACGATCGACATGGCCTCGGCCACCTCGTTCTCGCTCAGCCCCGAGGGCGTGGAGGAGTTCGCGCGCAACATCGACCTGTACCGCGAGAAGATCGTGCTGCGCCCGCAGGAGATCTCCAACCACGCCGAGCTGGTGCGCCGCCTGGGCGTGATCGGCATGAACGGCATGGTCGAGGCCGACCTCTACGGCAACGTGAACTCCACCCACGTCTGCGGCACCAGCATCATCAACGGCATCGGCGGCTCCGGCGACTTCGCCCGCAACGGCTTCATGTCCTGCTTCCTGAGCCCGAGCACGGCCAAGAACGGCGCGATCTCGGCCTTCGTGCCGATGGTCAGCCACGTCGACCACACCGAGCACGACGTGGCGGTGCTGGTCAGCGAGCAGGGCCTGGCCGATCTGCGCGGGCTGTCGCCCAAGCAGCGCGCGCGGGCGATCATCGACAACTGCGCGCACCCGGACTACCGGCCGATGCTGCAGGACTACTACGACCGCGCCCTGCGCGACAGCAAGGGCCGGCATACCCCGCACCTGCTGGCCGAGGCACTGTCCTGGCACCAGCGCTACCTGGAGACGGGGACGATGAAGGCCTGACGGCCTTCGCGGTGGCAGACGAAGAAGGGCGGCCAGTGGCCGCCCTTCTTCGTCCCTGCCGGTGCGGCCGGATCAGCCCAGCGACTCCAGCCACTCGTCGTCCGAGCCTTCGTTGACGCCCTCGAACAGCGGGGTGGAGAAGTAGCGTTCGCCGGTATCCGGCAGCATGGCCAGCAGCACCGAGCCGGCCGGGGCCTCGGCCGCCACCTTCAGCGCGGCGGCCACGGTGGCGCCGGCGGAGATGCCGACGAAGATGCCTTCCTCGGCGGCCAGGCGGCGCGCGGTGGCGATGGCCTCGTCGTCGGTCACGCCGAGGATGCGGTCGGCCACGTCGCGGTTGAGCACCGAGGGGACGAAGTCCGGGGTCCAGCCCTGCACCTTGTGCGGCTTCCACTCGCCGCCGGCCAGCAGCGAGGCGTTGGCCGGCTCGGCGGCGGTGATCTTCACCTCCGGGCGGGCCACGCGCAGCACCTCGCCCACGCCGGTCAGGGTGCCGCCGGTGCCCCAGCCGCTGACGAAGTGGTCGAGGCGGCGGCCGGCGAAGTCGCGCAGGATCTCGGCGGCGGTGGTCTGGCGGTGGTAGGCCGGGTTGGCCGGGTTCTCGAACTGGCGCGCCAGGAACCAGCCGTGCTTCTTCGCCAGCTCCTCGGCCTTGCGCACCATGCCGCTGCCGCGCTCGGCCGCCGGGGTCAGGATCACCTTGCCGCCGTAGGCGCGGATCAGCTTGCGGCGCTCGACCGAGAAGGTCTCCACCATCGTGGCCACGAACTTGTAGCCGCGCGCCGCGGCCACCGCCGCCAGCGCCACGCCGGTGTTGCCGGAGGTCGCCTCGACGATGGTGTCGCCCGGCTTGAGCAGTCCCTTGGCCTCGGCGTCGAGCACGATGGCCAGGGCCAGGCGGTCCTTGACCGAGCCGGCCGGGTTGAAGGCCTCGACCTTGGCGTACAGCTCGATGCCCTCCGGGGCGATGCGGTTGAGGCGGACGACCGGAGTGCGGCCGATGGTGTCGAGGATGCTGTCGTAGATGGCCATGTGAAGTTCCGTTGTCGTGACGGGATGGAAATCAGGCGGCGCGCGCCAGCGCCGCGGGCGCGCCCAGCGGCGGGGCGCCGAACCAGTGCAGGCGGGCGGCCAGCGCGGCCACCTCGCCGAGGATCAGCAGGGCCGGTGAAGACACCGCATGCGCGCGCGCGGTCTGCGCCAGGTCGGCCAGGGTGCCGGCGACCACCCGTTGCTCCGGGCGCGAACCGTTTTCCACCAGGGCGAACGGCGTGGCCGGGTCGCGCCTGGCGGCGAGCAGGCGCTGCTGCAACTGCTCCAGCGCGGCCACGCCCATGTACACGGCCAGGGTCTGGCGCTCCTGGGCCAGCGCCTCCCAGTCCAGGGTGTCGGCCGAGTCGCGGCAGTGCGCGGTGACCAGGCGCAGGGACTGGGCGTGGTCGCGGTGGGTCAGGGGAATGCCGGCATAGGCCGCGCAGGCGACCGCCGCGGTGATGCCCGGCACCACCTGGTAGGGGATGCCGTGCGCACGCAGGAATTCCAGCTCCTCGCCGCCGCGCCCGAACACGAAGGGGTCGCCGCCCTTGAGCCGGACCACGCGGCGGCCGGCGCGGGCGTGGTGCAGCATCAGGGCGTGGATCTCCTCCTGCGGCATGCTGTGGTTGCCGGCGGACTTGCCGACCTCCACCCGCAGCGCCTGCGGATTGGCCAGGGCCAGCACCCCGGCGCCGACCAGGCGGTCGTGCAGCAGCACCTCGGCGGCTTCCAGCGCGCGCAGGGCGTGCAGGGTCAGCAGTCCCGGATCGCCGGGCCCGGCACCGACCAGGGCGACGCTGCCCGGGGCCAGTTCCAGGGGGGATCCGGAAGACGGTGCGGCGGTGGGCGACAGGCTCACGGCTGTACGGTCGCAGGAAGGGAAGCCGACCGTACGCCCGCCTCATGACCGGCGGAAATAACTTGCCGGGCAAAGCTCATGCGTTCGGGTTATAAGGCTCGGGCGCGGATTGCCCTACAGTCCGCAACACCCCGCCATGCCATCGCCGGTACCGCGCCATGACGCTCACCCAGCTGCGCTATCTGGTCGCCATTGCCGACGCCGGGCTGAACATCACCCTGGCCGCGGCGCGCGTGCATGCCACCCAGCCGGGCCTGTCCAAACAGCTCAAGCAGCTGGAGGACGAGCTGGGCTTCCTGCTGTTCGTGCGCAAGGGCCGCAGCCTGGAATCGATCACCCCGGCCGGCGCCGAGGTGCTGGAGCGGGCGCGGGTGATCCTGGCCGAGACCGCCAACATCCGCGCCTACGCCGCCAACCAGCGCCGCGACAACCAGGGCCAGCTGACCATCATCACCACGCACACCCAGTCGCGCTTCGTGCTGCCGCCTGCGATCGCGCGGATCAAGCGCGACTTCCCGCAGGTGAGCGTGCACCTGCAGCAGTCGGCCGAAGGCGTGGCCCTGGACCTGCTGTCGCAGGGCGATGCCGACATGGCCGTGGTCAGCACCGCCGGCAGCGAGCCGCAGGGCGGGGTGGCGGTGCCGCTGTACCGCTGGCGCCGGCTGGCGCTGGTGCCGCGCGGGCATCCGCTGGACCGCGCCGGGCGCGCGCCCGACATCCACGAGCTGTCGAAGTACCCGCTGATCAGCTATGAATCCTCGGTGCGCCCGGAATCCTCGCTGCAGCGCGCCTTCCACTCGGTGGGCCTGGAGCCGAACCTCGCGCTGACCGCGCTGGACGCGGACCTGATCAAGACCTACGTGCGCGCCGGGCTGGGCGTGGGCCTGCTGGCGGAAATGGCGGTGAGCACCGGCGATACCGACCTGCGCGGCTGGCCGGCGCCGCCGGAGGTCAGCGAGTGCATCGCCTGGGCGGTGCTGCCGCGCGAGCGGGTGTTGCGCGACTACGCGCTGGAGCTGGTGCACGTACTGGCGCCGCAGATCGACAAGCGCGACCTGCGCCGGGTGCTGGACGGCAACCAGGAGCCCGACTGGCCGCCGCCGCCGACCTGGGAATCCCTGACCCAGACGATCACCAGCTGAGCCGCGCCCTCAGGGCAATGGCGTCTGGTGATGCGGGGCCGGCAGCCACAGGCCGGCGATCAGGACCTCCCGTCGTCGCGGTTCCCGCTGGTTCCCGCTTCGTCCCCGGGTCTGGTGCGCTTGCCCGAAGTGGCCAGTGACAGGGCGATGCCGATGGCGATGCCCGGCCCGATGCCCAGCGCCACGTTGTCCATCGCCACGCCGATCGCCGCGCCGATGGCGATGCCCAGGGCGATGCCGGTCGTGAAGGAAATGCCTTTCCCGCCGTGCTCGCGTGCCATGTCGCCTCCGCGGGTATCCAGGTCGCCGGCAGTCTGCGCCGGCGCCGGTGGATGCGGTGTCGTGCCCGGGCGGCAGTGTCCGCAGGTTTTTCCGGGGCGCCTGCCACGCGGCCCGCTGCGCCCCTCCGGTAAACTGGCCACCCCACCGCCAGCAGAAGCCGCATGAACACCATCATGGTCCCCGTTTCGGTCGGGGAGCTCGTCGACAAGATCACGATCCTGGAGATCAAGGCCGAGCGCATCGCCGACCCGGACAAGCGCGCCAACGTGGTGCGCGAGCTGGAGGGCCTGCGGCCGCTGTGGCAGCCGCTGGAAGGCGGCTCGGCCGAGCTGGCCGCGCTCAAGGCCAGGCTGCGCGACGTCAACGAGCGCATGTGGGACGTGCAGGACGCGCTGCGCGCCAAGGAAGCGGCCCAGGACTTTGGCGCCGAATTCATCGAACTGGCGCGCGCGGTGGCCGCGCGCAATGGCGAGCGCGTCGGCTACAAGAATGAGATCAACCGCCTGGCCGGTTCGCAGTTCGTCGAGGAAAAGCAGTACCGCTGAGGTTTTCCGGCCCGCTCGCCAACCCTCAGATGTCCTCGTGGATCCCGCACTCGCGCTTGAGGCCGAAGAAGCGGGTGTCCTCGTCCTTCATGCCCGGCTCCCAGCGGCGGGTGGTGTGGAAGTCGCCGATGGAGACGTAGCCCTCGTGCCACAGCGGGTGGTAGGGCAGGTCGTGCTTCTTCAGGTACTGCCACACGTCGCGGTCGCTCCAGTCGGCGATCGGGCTGACCTTCAGGCGGTTGCCGCGCCACTGCAGGATCGGCGTGTTGGCGCGGCTTGCCGACTGGCTGCGGCGCAGGCCGGTGAACCAGGTGCCGGCCTGTAGCTCGTCCAGGGCGCGGCGCATGGGCTCGACCTTGCGCAGCTGGTTGTAGTTGTCCAGGCCTTCCACGCCCTGCTCCCACAGGCGGCCGTGGCGCGCTTCCATCCAGGCGCGGCTGATCAGCGGACGGTACACCTTGAGGTTGAGCTTCAGCCGTTCGGCCAGCTCGTCGGCGAAGCGGTAGGTCTCCGGGAACAGGTAGCCGGTGTCGACCAGGATCACCGGGATGTCCGGCTTCTGCGCGGTGAGCATGTGCAGGGCGACCGCGGCCTGGGCGCCGAAGCTGGAGGACAGCACGTGGTTGGCCGGGCCGTGTTCGAGCGCCCAGGCCACGCGGGCCTCGGCGTCCATCGCTTCCAACCTGGGGTTCAGCGCGTCGAGGTCCAGCACCGGGCTGGCATCGGCGCTGTTGGCGGCTTGGTCGGGAACGGCATTGGTGCTCATGGGGGTGGCGCTCCGGTGCGGATGCGGCATGGCTCAGGCGGGGACGGGCACGGCCGCTTCGGCGGGCCCGACCTGGACGTGGGTGGGATAGGACGGCAGGGCGACCAGCCCGGCGCGGTGCAGGAAGTCGCCGAAGCGCTCCTCCGGCTGGCGCTCGGCGGCATAGCGCGCCAGCAGCGGTTCCAGCGCCTCGAGGATCTGCGCCTCGGTGATGTTCTCGCGGTAGAGGGTGTTGAGCCGCTGGCCGCGGTGGTCGGCGCCGAGCATCAGGTTGTAGCGGCCCGGGGCCTTGCCGACCAGGGCGATCTCGCCCAGGTAGGGGCGCGAGCAGCCGTTGGGGCAGCCGGAGATGCGCAGCAGGATCGGCGCGTCGGCCAGGCCGTGCTTCTCCAGCACCGGCTGCAGCCTGGCGGCGAAGTCGGGCAGGTAGCGTTCGGCCTCGGCCATGGCCAGGGCGCAAGTGGGCAGGGCGACGCAGGCCATGGCCGTGCGCTGCAGTGCGGTCGGGGCGCGGTTCTCCAGGTCCAGGCCGTGGTCGCGCACCAGGGCGTCGATCCGCTTGCGCTCGCTGGCCGGCACGTTGGCGATGATCAGGTTCTGGTTGGCGGTCAGGCGGAACTGGCCGCGGTGCACGTTGGCGATCTCGCGCAGGCCGGTCAGGTGCGGCGCGCCGGGGCGGTCGGCGATGCGCCCCGACGGGACCGACAGGGTCAGGTGCCAACGCCCGTCCTCGCCCTCGATCCAGCCGAAGCGGTCGCCGTTGTGCTCGAAGCGGAACCGCCGCGCCGGCTGCAGGCGGAACCCGGCAAGTTCCTGCATGCGCGCGACGATCGCGTCCAGGCCGTGGTCGTCGATGGTGTACTTGAAGCGCGCGTGCTTGCGCTCCACGCGGTCGCCCAGGTCGCGCTGCACCACCAGCGCGGCGCGGGCGATGTCGATCGCCTGCTCCGGGGCGACGAAGCCGATCACGTTGCCCAGGCGCGGATAGGTCTTCGGATCGCCGTGGCTGGCGCCCATGCCACCACCGATGGTGACGTTGAAGCCGGCCAGGCCGCCGGCGCCGTCGTCGATGGCGATCAGGCCGAAGTCGTTGGCGAACACGTCCACGTCGTTCACCGGCGGCACCGCCACGGCCATCTTGAACTTGCGCGGCAGGAAGGCCTTGCCGTACAGGGGCTCTTCCTCCTGCCCGCTGTCGGCCAGCTTCTCCTGGTCCAGCCAGATCTCGTAGTAGGCGCGGGTCTTCGGCAGGAACTCCAGCGACAGCTTCTGCGCCCACTCGTGCACCTGCGCGTGCAGGCCGGACAGCAGCGGGTTGCTGCAGCCGAGCACGTTGCGGTTGACGTCGCCGCAGGCGGAGATGGTGTCCAGCGCGGCGGCGTTGATGGCCTGCATGGTCGCCTTCAGCTCGCGCTTGACCACGCCGTGGAACTGGAAGGTCTGGCGGGTGGTGATGCGCAGCGAGTGGTTGGCGAAGCGGGTGGCGATGGCGTCGAGCTTGAGCCACTGCTCCGGGGTGAAGACCCCGCCCGGGGCGCGGATCCGGATCATGAACTGGTGCGCCGGTTCCAGCTTCTGGCGGCGGCGCTCGTCGCGGATGTCGCGGTCGTCCTGCTGGTAGGTGCCGTGGAACTTGACCAGGCGCTGGTCCTCGAACGACAGCGAGCCGCTGACCGGGTCGGCCAGTCCCTCCAGCAGCGTGCCCCGCAGGCCGCGGCTGTTGATCTTGATGTCTTCGACGGAGGGGTGGCTCATGGAAAGTGATTGGTGATTGGTGATTCGGGATTGGGGGACGTGTTTCCGTTGAACCGGATCGGGTCAGTAGACGTCGCGGGCGTAGCGCCCTTCGGCTTGCAGCGTGGTGAGGTATTCGGCCGCCGCTTCGCGGTCGCCGCCGTTGTGCGCGGCAACCACGTCCAGCAGCGCCGCATGCACGTCCTTGCCCATGGCGATCGCGCCGCACACGTACAGGTGCGCGCCGTCCTGCAGCCAGGCGTACAGCTCGGCGCCGCGCTCGCGGAGCCGGTCCTGCACGTAGACCTTGGCGGGCTGGTCGCGGGAGAAGGCCAGGTCGAGGCGATGCAGTTCCTTGCGCTGCAGGGCTTCCTGCCACTCGACCTGGTAAAGGAAACCGGTGTTGAAGTGCTGGGCGCCGAAGAACAGCCAGTTGCGGCCGCTGGCGCCGGTCTCGGCGCGCTCCTGGACGAAGCCGCGGAACGGGGCCACGCCGGTGCCCGGGCCGATCATGATGATGTCGCGGCTGGCATCGGCCGGGACCCGGAAGCGCTCGTTCGGCTCCACGTACACCGGTACCTGCGCGCCTTCCTCCAGCGCAGCCAGGAAGGCGCTGGCGGCGCCGAGGTGGTCGTGGCCGTGGGCGTGGTAGCGCAGCGCGTCCACGGTCAGGTGCGCTTCCTCGCCGACGCGCTTGCGGCTGGAGGCGATGGAGTACAGGCGTTGGGCCTGTGGCCGCAGCGCGGCCACCAGGGCCTGGTGGTCCCAATCCGCCGGCCAGCGACGCAGCACGTCCACCAGCTGGTGGTCCGCGAGCAGCGCCGCCAGGCCGGCAGGCTGGGTCGGGTCGAGTAGCTGTCGCAGCGACGCGGAGCCGGAGCGCTCGGCATGCGCGGCCAGGAACGGTCGCGACAGCCGGGTCAGCTCGCGCCGGGTGGCCAGCCACTCGTGCAGGGGCAGAGTCTCCCCTTCGATGGTGACGGCAGCGTTACCGTCCAGGCGGGCGGCCTCCAGCACGGAGGCCACCAGGGGTTCGGGATTGCGGTGGCGGATGCCCAGCGCATCGCCGGGTTCGTAGGCCAGGCCGGAGCCTTCCAGCGACAGCTCGATGTGGCGGACGTCCTTCTCCACCGGCCCGTACTTGCGGAAACCGACCGCGCGGAACTCGCGCCCGGTGATGCGCTGGTTGGCCAGCACCTCGGCCGGGAACGGGCGCTCGTGCGACCAGCCGGCCGCGGCCGGCCGCAGCGGGGTGACCGTAGCCAGGTGCGCGCCGGACGCAGGCGCGGCGGCCCGCAGCAGTTCGCCGGCCTTGGCCAGGGCCGCTTCACGCCAGGGCGCGGCGACGCTGTCGATGTCCAGGTCGGCCTGGCCCAGGTCGTGGATGCGCTGCGCGCCCAGTTCGGCCAGGCGCGCGTCCAGCTTGCGCGCGATGCCGCAGAAATCGGCGTAGCTGGTATCGCCCAGGCCCAGCACCGCGTACTTCAGCTCCGGCAGCTTCGGCGCGCGCTTGCCGGAAAGGAACTCGGTGAAACCAATCGCGTCGTCCGGCGGATCGCCCTCGCCCTGGGTGCTGATGACGATGTACAGCAGGCGCTCGCTGGCCAGCTCGCGGGTGGGGTAGGCGTCGGCGCGCACCAGGCGCACCGCCAGGCCGGCCGCTTCCGCGGCGGTGGCCAGCTTCTCCGCCTCGCGCCGGGCATTGCCGGTCTGGCTGCCGTAGAGCACGGTCAGGCGCTGGCCGGACTGCGGGGCCGCGGCCGCGCCGCCGCCGGGCAGCACCGCCAGTTGCGGCGCGCCGTGGCCCTGGGCCAGGCCGGCGGTGTAGCCGGACAGCCACCACAGCGCGGGCGCATCCAGGCCTTCCACCAGCCGCGCCAACAGGACCTTGCGGTCCTCGTCGAGCGGACCGGGCGGAAAGGCGGGGGACGCAGCGGTCATTGGCAGGGGCCTTGTGGACGCAGTCGCAACTCGACGGGAGTCCGATGGTAGGAAGCCCGGTCCCGCTACTGAAACGGCTTGTGGTTATTGGCTTATGCTCGCCGCTTATTTCATCTGCGCGGGCCCGCGTGCGGATACTGCGGCTCCATCGCACGCCCCCCGTTCCATGCGGGCCGGTACTGCGAAGCGCCCCGGCAATGCCTGCCGCGGCCCCATTCCCCAGGTCGCAGATGAGCCTTTCCCACCGCCTGTCCCACCTCGACCGCCTGGAGGCGGAGAGCATCCACATCCTGCGCGAGGTGGCGGCCGAGTTCCGCAACCCGGTGCTGCTGTACTCGGTGGGCAAGGACAGTTCGGTGCTGCTGCACCTGCTGCTGAAGGCGTTCGCCCCGGCGATCCCGCCGATCCCGCTGCTGCACGTGGACACGCGCTGGAAGTTCCGCGAGATGATCGCCTTCCGCGACCGCCGCGCGGCCGAGACCGGCGTGGAACTGCGGGTGCACGTCAATCCCGAGGGCATCGCCCAGGACATCGGCCCGGTCAGCCACGGCGCCAGCGTGCACACCGAAGTGATGAAGACCCAGGGCCTGAAGCAGGCGCTGGAGAAGTGGAAGTTCGACGCTGCCATCGGCGGAGCGCGCCGCGACGAGGAGAAGTCGCGGGCCAAGGAACGGGTGTTCTCGTTCCGCAACGAGCACCACCGCTGGGACCCCAAGCGCCAGCGCCCGGAGCTGTGGAACCTGTACAACGCGCGCGTGCGCAGTGGCGAGAGCGTGCGCGTGTTCCCGCTGTCCAACTGGACCGAGCTGGACGTGTGGCTCTACATCTACCGCGAGAAGATCCCGGTGGTGCCGCTGTACTTCGCCGCCGAGCGCCCGGTGGTCGAGCGCGACGGCGCGCTGATCATGGTCGACGACGAGCGCCTGCCGCTGCGGCCGGGCGAGGTGCCGCGGATGCGCAAGGTCCGCTTCCGCACCCTCGGCTGCTACCCGCTGACCGGTGCGATCGAATCGGAAGCCGACAGCCTGGAGGCGATCATCGCCGAGATGCTGGTGGCCACCATCTCCGAGCGCCAGGGCCGGGTGATCGACCACGACCCGTCCTCGTCGATGGAGAAGAAGAAGCTCGAGGGGTATTTTTGATGGGCAGCAGTGATTCGTCATTCGTGATTGGTGATTCGAAGGCGCAGGCCACCGCCGTTGCTTCTTCCAATCACGAATCACCAATCACCAATGACGGCGCGGATAGCGCGGTTTCACTCTATCTGCGCCAGCACGAAAGCAAGCCGCTGCTGCGCTTCATCACCTGCGGCAGCGTCGACGACGGCAAGAGCACCCTGATCGGGCGGCTGCTGTACGAGAGCAAGCGCCTGTTCGACGACCAGCTGGCGGCACTGGAGGCCGACAGCCGCCGCCACGGCACCCAGGGCGGGCGCATCGACTACGCCCTGCTGCTGGATGGCCTGGCCGCCGAGCGCGAGCAGGGCATCACCATCGACGTGGCCTACCGCTATTTCGATACCGACAAGCGCAAGTTCATCGTCGCCGACTGCCCCGGGCACGAGCAGTACACCCGCAACATGGCCACCGGCGCCTCCACCGCCGACCTGGCCGTGGTCCTGGTGGACGCGCGCAAGGGCCTGCTGGCGCAGACCCGCCGCCACAGCTACATCGTCTCGCTGCTGGGCATCCGCCACGTGGTGCTGGCGGTGAACAAGATGGACCTGGTCGGCTACGACCAGGCCGTGTTCGAGGCGATCGCCTCCGGCTATCGCGAACTTGCCGCGCAGCTGCGCATTCCCGACGTGCAGGTGATCCCGCTGTCGGCGCTGGAAGGCGACAACCTGCTGCGGCGCTCGCCCAACACCCCGTGGTACGACGGCCCGGCGCTGCTGGAGCACCTGGAGTCGGTGGAGGTCGAAGACGGCCAGGCCCGCACCGGCCTGCGCCTGCCGGTGCAGTGGGTGAACCGGCCCAACCAGGACTTCCGCGGTTTCGCCGGCACGATTGCTGCCGGCGTGGCGCGCCCGGGCGACCCGGTGGTGGTGCTGCCTTCGGCGCGGCGCTCGACCATTGCCCAGGTGCTGGGCCCGGACGGCCCGCTGCCGCGCGCCGAGGCCGGCCAGGCGGTGACCCTGACCCTGGCTGACGAGATCGACGTCAGCCGTGGCGACCTGATCGCCGCCGCCGGCGACCCGCCCGCGGTGGCCGACCAGTTCGCCGCCCACCTGCTGTGGATGAGCGACGCCCCGCTGCTGCCGGGCCGGCCGTACTGGCTGAAGATCGGCACCCGCACCGTGGCCGCCAGCATCAGCGAGATCAAGCACCGGGTGGACGTGAACACCCAGGAGCACCTGGCGGCCAAGCGCCTGCAGCTCAACGAGGTCGGCTACTGCAACCTGAGCCTGGAGGAGCCGGTCGCCTTCGCGCCTTACGCGGAGAACCGCACCCTGGGCGGCTTCATCCTGATCGACCGCCAGAACAACGACACCGTCGCCGCCGGCACCCTGGACTTCGCCCTGCGCCGCGCCGACAACGTGCACTGGCAGCACCTGGACGTGGACAAGGCCGCCCGCGCCCGGATCAAGGGCCAGGTGCCGAGGGTGCTGTGGTTCACCGGCCTGTCCGGCGCCGGCAAGTCCACCGTGGCCAACCTGGTGGACAAGCGCCTGCATGCGCTGGGCTACCACACCTTCGTCCTGGACGGCGACAACGTCCGCCACGGCCTCAACCGCGACCTCGGCTTCACCGACGAGGACCGGGTGGAGAACATCCGCCGCGTGGCCGAGGTGGCCAGGCTGATGGCCGACGCCGGCCTGATCGTGCTGGTCAGCTTCATCTCCCCGTTCCGCGCCGAGCGGCGGATGGCGCGCGAGCGCTTCGCCCCGGGGGAGTTCATCGAGGTGTTCGTGGACGTGCCGCTGGAAGTGGCCGAGGCGCGCGACGTCAAGGGCCTGTACCGCAAGGCCCGGGCCGGGCTGATCCCGAACTTCACCGGGATCGACTCGCCCTACGAGCCGCCGGAGGCACCCGAGGTGCACCTGCACGCCGACCGCGAGGACCCGCAGGCGCTGGTCGCGCGGGTGCTGGCGGCACTGGACCTGCAGCCATAGCGGAAGTTCCCGGGGGCAGGGGCCAACCAAAGCCACATAGAGCCGTTCACGCCCGCTGGCTACACTCCGCGGTTTGCGCATGAATCCAGCGAGGCGATCGATGGCGGCACGAATCCCGGCGTTGCTCCTGTGCGGGCTGCTGGCACTGGCCGGCTGCGACCGCCAGGCGCCGGCCGCCCGCGGCGGCGGGGCCGCGATCCCGGTGACCACCGCCGTGGTCCAGCCGCGGCCGTGGAGCGATACCGTCCAGGGCCTGGGCACGGTGCGTGCCCGCGAGTCGGTGACCCTGAGCGCCAAGGTCAGCGAGATCGTCGAGCAGGTGCACTTCGACAGCGGGCAGAAGGTGGCCGCCGGCCAGCCCCTGGTGACCCTGCGGGTGGACGCCCAGCGCGCCGCCCTGGTCGAGGCCGAGGCCGCCGCCGCCGAGGCCGAGCAGCAGTTCCGCCGCCTGGAGAGCCTGGCCGCGCAGCAGCTGGTCTCGCGCGCCACCCTCGATACCCAGCGCGCCACCCGCGACGCGGCCCTGGCACGGGTGCGGCAGATGCAGTCGGACATCGGCGACCGCCAGATCCGGGCGCCGTTCGCCGGCGTGCTGGGCATCCGCCAGGTCAGCCCCGGCGCGTTGCTGACCCCCAACGCGGTGATCGCCACCCTGGACGACATCTCCCGGGTCTACGTCGACTTCCAGGTCCCGGAGGCGGCGCTGTCGCGGGTGGCGCAGGGCGCCGTGGTCAGCGCCCGCGGCGCGGCCTGGCCCGGCCGCAGCTTCGAGGGCCGGGTGCAGACCGTGGACGCGCGGATCGACCCGCAGACCCGCGCGGTGACCGTGCGCGCCGAGTTCGACAACCCCGAAGGCCTGTTGCGCCCGGGCATGCTGCTGGACGTGAGCCTGTTCCAGCCGCCGCGCGAGGCGCTGGTGGTGCCGGAGCTGGCGGTGGTGCAGGTGGGCCGCGACTCGTTCGTGTACCGGGTCGACGGCGAGGGCGTGGTGGAGCAGGTGCCGGTGCGCACCGGCCTGCGCCGCGAGGGCCTGGCCGAGATCGCCGAGGGCCTGGCCGCCGGCGACCGCATCGTGGTCGAGGGCACCGGCAAGCTGCGCCCGGGGGTGAAGGTGGTCGACGCCGCCGCGCCGGCCGCGGCCGAAGGCGGGGCCGCGGCCCCCGCCGGCCATGCCGCCGGCGCCGGCGCGGGCGGCCAGGGCTGAGCCGATGAAGCTGTCCGACCTGTCGATCCGCCGCCCCGTCTTCGCGATGGTGGTGAGCCTGCTGCTGGTGGTGCTGGGCGGCATGTCGTTCATGCGCCTGACCCTGCGCGAGCTGCCCAACATCGACCCGCCGATCGTCTCGGTCGAGGTGCGCTATCCCGGCGCCTCGGCGGCGGTGGTCGAGACCCGCGTGACCCAGATCCTCGAGGACGGCCTGGCCGGCATCGAGGGCATCCGCACCATCCAGTCGCAGAGCCGCAACGGCCGCGCCGACGTCACCATCGAGTTCAACCTCAGCCGCGACATCGAGGCGGCGGCCAACGACGTGCGCGACCGCGTCAGCCGGGTCATGGACCGCCTGCCGGACGAGGCCGACCCGCCGGAGATCGCCAAGGTCGAGGCCGACGCGGACGTCATCATCTGGCTCAACATGCGCTCCACCGTGATGGACACGATGGAGCTGACCGACTACGCCGACCGCTACGTGGTCGACCGGCTCTCGGCGCTGGACGGCGTGGCCCGGGTGCAGCTGGGCGGCGCCCAGCGCTACGCCATGCGCATCTGGCTGGACCGCGATGCCATGGCCGCGCGCGGGATCACCGCCGGCGACGTCGAATCGGCGCTGCGCACGGAGAACGTGGAGCTGCCGGCCGGGCGCATCGAGTCGGCCACCCGCGACTTCACCCTGCGGGTGGAGCGCGGCTACCGGGCGCCGGAGCAGTTCGCGAACCTGCCGTTGCGCAAGGGCGCCGACGGCTACGTGGTGCGCCTGGGCGACGTGGCCCGGGTCGAACTGGGCCCGGAGGAGCGGCGCTCCTACCTGCGCAGCAACGGCGTGCCCAACGTCGGCCTGGGCATCGTCCGCACTTCCACTGCCAACGCCCTGGACGTGGCCCGCGCCGCGCGCGCCGAAGCGGAGGAGATCCAGAAGACGCTGCCGGAAGGCACGGACATCTTCGTGGCCTACGACAGCACCATCTTCATCGAAGCCTCGGTGGAGCGGGTGTACTGGACCCTGGCCGAGGCCATGGTCCTGGTGTTCGGGGTGATCTGGCTGTTCCTGGGCAGCCTGCGCGCGGCGCTGATCCCGGCGGTCACCGTGCCGGTGTGCCTGGTGACCGCATTCATTGCCCTGTATGCCTTCGGCTTCTCGATCAACCTGCTGACCCTGCTGGCGCTGGTGCTGTGCATCGGCCTGGTGGTGGACGACGCCATCGTGGTGCTGGAGAACGTGCAGCGCCGCGCCGACCTGGGCGAGCCGCCGCTGGTGGCCGCGCGCCGCGGCACCGCGCAGGTGGCGTTCGCGGTGATCGCCACCACCGCGGTGCTGGTGGCGGTGTTCCTGCCGGTGGGCTTCATGGAGGGCAATACCGGGCGCCTGTTCCGCGAGCTGTCGGTGGCGCTGGCGGCGGCGGTGGCGATCTCGGCCTTCGTCGCCCTGACCCTGACCCCGATGATGTGCTCCAAGCTGGTGCGCCCGCATGCGGCGCCGCGCGGGCTCAACGCCTGGACCCAGCGCGTGCTGGCCCGGGTCAGCGACGGCTACGGCCGCCAGGTCACGCGCCTGGTCGGGCTGCCGGGCCGGCGCCTGCTGGCGCTGCTGCTGCTGGCCATGGCCCTGTGCCTGGCGGCGGTGGCGGCGCTGGGCCTGCGCGTGCCCAGCGAGCTGGCACCGGCCGAGGACCGCGGCCGCTTCTTCGTGATGGTCGACGGCCCCGAGGGTGCCGGCTTCGACTACACCGTCTCCCAGATCCAGCAGGTGGAGGAGATCATCCTGCGCCGGGTGGGTGGGGACCAGCCGGTGCAGCGCGCCAACTCGCGCGTGCCGCGCGGCTTCGGTGGCAGCGAGGAAATGCACACCGGCCAGGTGGTGGTGTTCCTGCAGGACTGGCGCCAGCGCAAGGCCAGCACCGACGAGGTGGTGGCGGAGCTGCGCCGCGAGCTGGGCACGCTGCCGGGGGTGCAGGTGCGCGCCAATGTGCCCGGTGGCCTGGTCAACACCCGCGGCCAGCGCTACCAGCTGGTGCTGGGCGGCCCCGACTACGCCGAGCTGGCGCAGTGGCGCGACCGCATCCTGCAGCGCATGGAGTCCAACCCCGGGATCCAGGACCCGGACTCGGACTACAAGGAAACCCGGCCGCAGATGCGGGTGGAGATCGACCGCAACCGCGCCGCCGACCTGGGCGTGTCGGTGCAGGAAATCGGCCGCACCCTGGAGACCATGATGGGCTCGCGCCAGGTGACCACCTTCGTGGACAACGGCGAGGAGTACGACGTCATGCTCCAGGCCGACCGCGACAAGCGCATGGACCCGGCCGACCTGGAGCGCACCTGGGTGCGCGCCGCCAGCGGCGAGCTGGTGCCGCTGTCCAACCTGGTCACCCTGCGCGAGGTGGCCGAGGCGGGCAGCCTCAACCGCTTCAACCGCCTGCGCGCGATCACCATCAGCGCCGGCCTGGCGCCGGGCTACAGCATGGGCGAGGCGCTGGAATGGACCCGCCAGGTCGCCGCCGAGGAACTGCCCGACTACGCCCAGATCGACTGGAAGGGCGAGTCGCGCGAGTACCAGGAGGCCGGCGGCGCGGTGCTGCTGACCTTCGCCATGGCCCTGCTGGTGGTGTACCTGGTGCTGGCGGCGCAGTTCGAGAGCTTCCTGCACCCGCTGGTGATCATGCTGACCGTGCCGCTGGCGGTGCTGGGCGCGCTCATCGGCCTGTGGGCCACCGGCGGCACGCTCAACCTGTTCAGCCAGATCGGCATCGTCATGCTGATCGGCCTGGCGGCCAAGAACGGCATCCTGATCGTGGAGTTCGCCAACCAGCTGCGCGACGAGGGCCGCTCCGTGGCCGCCGCGATCGCCGAGTCGGCGCGGGTGCGCCTGCGCCCGATCCTGATGACCTCGGTCGCCACCGTGGTCGGCGCGGTGCCGCTGGTGGTGGCCGGCGGCCCGGGTTCGGCCAGCCGCGCCACGATCGGCATCGTGATCATCTTCGGCGTGTCGTTCTCGACCCTGCTGTCGCTGTACGTGGTGCCCGCGTTCTACGCCCTGCTGGCGCCGTTCACCCGTTCGCCGGAGGCGCTGGCGCAGGAGCTGGAGCGGCTGGAAGCACGCACGCCGCCGGTGGGCGGCCACGGCTGAAACCCGGGAAAGGGGCCTTGCGGCACTTTTCCCGGATTGCCCGGACTGGTACACCTGCAACCTTTCACACGTCGCAGGTTGGATGTCCTGATGCGCAAGTTCCTCCGTCCCTTGTTGCTCTCCCCGTTGGCCCTGGCCTGCCTTGGCGCCCACGCCGCCGACGAGGTCCCGCTCACCCGCCTGCCCGACTGGGCGGTGCCGGCCCGTTACGCGATCGACCTGAAGGTCGACCCGCGCCAGCCGCGGTTCGAGGGCACGGCGCGGATCGAACTGGAGCTGCGCCAGGCCTCGGACCACGTGTGGCTGCATGGCAAGGAACTGCAGGTGGCATCGGCCACGGTGGTCACCGCCGACGGCCGCCGCATCCCGGCGCGCTGGAGCCAGGCCGACGAGCGCGCCGGGGTCGCGCGGGTGGACTTCGGCAGCGAGCTGCCGGCGCAGAAGCTGGCGCTGGAGTTCCGCTACACCGCGCCGTTCAACCAGCAGCTGGAAGGCCTGTACAAGGTCGGCTACCAGGGCGATGACTACGCCATCACCCAGATGGAGCCGATCAGCGCGCGCCTGGCGTTCCCGGCGTTCGACGAGCCGGCGTACAAGACCCCGTTCGAGCTGAGCCTGACCGTGCCCGAACAGGACGTGGCCCGCGCCAACACCGCCGAGGTCGCCACCGAACCGGCCGGCAAGGGCTGGAAGACCGTGCGCTTCGCCCCGACCCTGCCGCTGCCCACCTACCTGGTGGCCTTCGGCGTGGGCCCGTGGGACGTGGTCGAGGGCCCGCAAATCGCACCCAACCGCTGGCGCAAGGAGCCGGTGCCGCTGGCCGGCGTCGCCGCCAGGGGCCAGGGCGGGCGCATGCAGAAGGCGCTGGAGCAGTCGCCGGCGATGATCGAGTGGCTGGAGGAGTACTTCGACTACGGCTACCCGTTCGGCAAGCTCGACCTGGTCGCGGCCCCGGACTTCTCCGCCGGCGCGATGGAGAACCCGGGCTTCGTCACCTTCCGCGACTGGCTGCTGCTGCTGGACGACAACTCGCCCACGCGCAACGTCAAGGGCTCGTTCAACGTCACCGCGCACGAGCTGGCCCACCAGTGGACCGGCGACATCGTGACCATGGAGTGGTGGGACGACCTGTGGCTCAACGAGGCCTACGCCACCTGGCTGCAGCAGAAGATCACCATGGCCCTGCGCCCGGAATACGAGGCGCAGCTGGACCGGGTCTCCAGCGCGCAGCGCACGATGACCGCCGACAGCCTGGTCAGTGCCCGCCGCATCCGCCAGCCGATCACCGGCAACGGCGACATCGAGACCGCGTTCGACGGCATCACCTACCAGAAGGGCGCGGCGGTGCTGGCCATGTTCGAGGCCTTCGTCGGCGAGGACGTGTTCCGCCAGGCGATGCGCCAGTACATGCGCAAGCACGCCTTCGGCAACGCCACTGCGTTCGACCTGATCGACGAGATCGCCGCCGCCTCCGGCAAGGGCGAGGCGCTGAAGGCCTCGTTCCGCAGCTTCATCGAGCAGCCGGGCGTGCCGTACCTGTCCGGCGAGCTGGTCGGCAAGGGCAGGGAATGGCGCTTCCGCGTGCAGCAGCAGCGCTACCTGCCGCTGGGTTCGGCCGGCGACGCCGCCCAGCAGTGGGGCGTGCCGGTGTGCGTGCGCTACGGGGTCAAGGGCGGTGACCGCACTGCTTGCGGGCTGGTCAGCGGACGCAGCGGCGAGATCGCGCTGCCCGGCGCCAGCGCGGACAGCTGGGTGATGCCCAACGCCGGCGCCACCGGCTACTACCGCTTCAGCCTGCCGCCGCAGCAGCTGGCGCGCCTGGCCGCGCAGGTGCCCAAGCTGGCCGATACCGAGCAGCTGGCCTATGCCGATGCCCTGGGCGCGGCCTTCGCCCGCGGCGACGCCGACGCGCACGACGTGCTGGAGGGCATGCGCCGCCTGGCCGGGGCCGCCTCGCCGGAGGTGGCCACCGCGCTGCTCCCGCGCTTCAACTGGATCTGGAGCAACCTGGCCAGCACCGACGCGCAGCGCCAGGTGCTGCGCCAGGCGGCCAGCGATGCGTTCCTGCCGCGCCTGCGCGCGCTGGGCTACGCGCGCAAGCCGGGTGAGTCGGCGCGCGACACCGAGCTGCGTCCGGCCCTGGTGCAGCTGCTGGGCGGGCAGCTGGAGATCCCCGAGGTGACCGCGGCCCTGCTGGAGCAGGCGGACAAGGTGCTGGGTGGCGGCAGCGGCGCCCTCGACTTCGCCGCCGCCGAGCCCGACCTGCTGGGCGAGGTGCTGGGCGCGGCGGTGCGCACCCGTGGCGAGCCGGTGGTGAGCCGGCTGATCGCCGAGCTGGCGGACAACGGCGATCCGGTGCAGCGCAACGCCATGCTGCATGCCCTGGCCGCCACCCGCGACCCGGCCCAGGTGGCGCGGGTGCGCGACCTGGCGCTGGATCCGGTGGTCAAGGTCGGCGAGATGTACTGGCTGGTCGGCGTCGGCGTGGACGATCCGCAGCTGCGCGAGGGCCTGTGGCCGTGGTTCACCGCCAACTTCGACCGCATCCTCGCGCGCACCGGCGTGTTCGCCGCCACCTACATGCCGGGCATGGCCGTGGCCGGGCAGTGCTCGGTCGAGGCGGCCGAGCGCCTGGAGGCGTTCTTCGGCCGGCGCCTGGCGGAACTGCCGGGTGCCGAGCGCGGCATGGCCCAGGCGGCCGAATCGCAGCGCCTGTGCGCCGCGCTCAAGGCCGCCCAGGACCCGGCGCGGATCCGCTGATGGCGGCCGCCGCGCGGCCGCATCGCCCCGCCCCGCAGGGGGCGCGGCGATGAGCGCGGCGCCTAGGCTGCGGGTGCAGGGGGACGGCTTCCTCCTGCGCCCGTGGTGCGCCGACGACCTGGAGGCGCTGCTGGAACACGCCGACGACGCCGCGGTGGTGCGCGGCCTCGGCGAGCGCTTCCCGCATCCGTACACGCGCGCCGACGGCGAGGCCTTCCTGGCCGGGCGCGTGGTCGACCTGGCCACGGCCTGGGCGATCGAACTGGAAGGCCGCGCCTGCGGCGGCCTCAGCCTGCTGCTGCAGGGCGGCGAACGCGCGCACGCGGCGCGGCTGGGCTACTGGCTCGGGCGCCGCCACTGGGGCCGCGGGCACATGACCCGGATCGTCGGCGCATTCCTGCAGGCGGCGGTGCCCGCGTACGGCCTGCAGCGGGTGGAGGCCTTCGTGCTGGAGGGCAACCCGGCCTCGGCGCGGGTGCTGGAGAAGAACGGCTTCCGCCACGAGGGCACCTGCCGCGCCGGGATCCGCAAGGGCGGCCGCTTCCACGACCTGCACTGGTATGCGCGGATGTGGGGCGGGGCCGCGGGGCGCTGAGCCCGGGCCCTTCCAGCCCGCCCCCGGTGCATGCACCATGGGCCGATTCCGGTGGAGGGGAACGGCATGGCAGGGAGCGGCGGCGCGCGCCTGGAGAACCTCGATGCCCTGCGGGGCTTCGCCCTGTTCGGGCTGTTCATGGTGCACATGCCGGAACTGTTCGAGCTGTACTGGCTGGCGCCGGTGACCGACCCGTTCCAGCTGGCGGTGCACGACGCGGTGTGGCTGGTGTTCGCCGGCAAGGCCTTCGCCCTGATGGCGCTGTGCTTCGGCACCAGCTTCTTCATCCTGATGCAGGCCGGGGAACGCCGCGGCCGGGACTTCAGCGTCCGCTTCGCGTGGCGGCTGTTGCTGCTGGCCGCGATGGGCCTGCTGCACGGGCTGTGGTACCGCGGCGACATCCTCGAGGTGCTGGCGGTGATGGGCCTGTTCCTGCTGCCGTTCCACCGCGTCCGGTCCAACCGCGTGCTGCTGGCGCTGGCGGCGGTGCTGCTGCTGCAGCCGCTGATGCTGGTGCAGATCGCGGCCGGGCTGGCCGGCGCGGAATGGGCCAACCGCGCGCCGGCCTACTGGAGCGACGCGATCAATCCGCTGTACGCCAGCGGCAGCCTGTGGGACACGGTGCGGATCAACGTGGTGGAGGGACACGCCCAGAAATGGGCTTTCATGCACGGCTCCGGCCGGCTGAGCCAGATCCTGGGGTTGTCGCTGGCCGGCATGGTGCTGGGACGGATCGGCTTCTTCGCCCGGCCGCAGGCATTCGCGCGCCTGCGCATGGCCGGCCTGCTGCTGGCCCTGGCCGCGGCCGCGGTCCTGTACTTCGCCCGCGAACCGCTGGCGGCGCTGGTGCCGGCCAGCGATGCGATGTTCATGCCGCGCGCGCTGGCCGGCAGCCTGCTTGGCAGCCTGTTCGACCTGGCGGTGATGGCGGTGCTGCTGTTCGGCTTCCTGGTGCTGTACCACGGACCGGCGCAGCCGGTGCTGCGGTTGCTGGCGCCGGCCGGGCGCATGACCCTGAGCCTGTACGTGGGCCAGTCGCTGCTGTTCGTGCCGGTGTTCTACGGCTACGGCCTGGGCCTGCACGCCAGCATGACCCAGCTGCAGGCCGTGCTCTGGGGCCTGGCCGCGTTCGCCGCGCAGCTGGCGTTCGCCCACCTGTGGTTCCGCCATTTCCTGTACGGACCGCTGGAATGGCTGTGGCGCGCGGGCACCTGGACCACCCTGCGGGTGCCGTTCCGCCGCGTGCAGGGCGCACCGGCCTGAGCGGCGCCCGTGCCGGAAGGCACTGCGCGGCGGGGCGGGTTGCGGTTATCTTTCCTTCACCTTGCGGCGCGCGCCGCCCCTTCCCCTTTCCGTTCCGACGGCCGGAGACCCTGACCCGTGGAAGCTTTTCTTGCCTGGATTAACGGCATCATCTGGAGCAATGCGCTGATCGCGCTGTGCCTGGGTGCCGGCCTGTGGTTCACCTTCCGCACCCGCGTGATGCAGGTGCGCGGATTCGCCGAGATGTGCCGGCTGACCGTCACCGGGCAGAAGTCCGACGCCGGCGTCTCCTCGTTCCAGGCCCTGGCCATCTCCATGGCCGGGCGCATGGGCATCGGCAACATCGCCGGCGTGGCCACCGCCATCGCCTACGGCGGCCCGGGCGCGGTGTTCTGGATGTGGGTGATGGGCTTCCTCGGCGCCTCGACCTCGTACGTCGAGTCCAGCCTGGCCCAGATCTACAAGGAAAAGGACGCCGAGGGCCGCTACCGCGGCGGCCCGGCGTACTACATCGAGAAGGCGATGGGCCTGAAGTGGTACGCGGTGGCGTTCGCCGTGGCCACCGTGGTCGCCACCGGCCTGCTGCTGCCGGGCGTGCAGGCCAACGCCATCGCCGACAGCGCCAGCAACGTGCTGTGCGGCGGCGGCGCGGCGTTCTGCGAGGCCAGCGGCGGCGCCAGCATGCTCAAGCTGTGGATCGGCCTGGGCGTGGCCACCCTGCTGGGCCTGATCATCTTCGGCGGCATCAAGCGCATCGCCGCCTTCGCCGAGCTGGTGGTGCCGTTCATGGCCCTGGCCTTCATCCTGATGGCGATCGTGGTGATGATCCTCAACGCGCACAAGGTGCCGGGCATGTTCGCCGACATCTTCTCCAGCGCGTTCGGCGCGCACGCGGCGTTCGGCGCGATCATCGGCCAGGCCATCGCCTGGGGCGTCAAGCGCGGCGTGTACGCCAACGAGGCCGGCCAGGGCACCGGCCCGCACGCGGCCGCGGCCGCCGAGGTCTCGCACCCGGCCAAGCAGGGCTACGTGCAGGCCTTCGCGATCTACTTCGACACCATGCTGGTGTGCACCTCCACCGCGTTCCTGCTGCTGTCCACCGGCATGTACAACACCTTCCGCGTGGTGGTGGAGGACGGTAAGGAGACGCTGCAGGCCATCGTCAGCGGCGTGCCGGGCGTGGCACCCTCCGAGGGCGCGCAGTTCACCCAGGCGGCGGTGGAGTCGGTGCTGCCGGGCTGGGGCTCGGCGTTCGTGGCGCTGGCGCTGTTCTTCTTCGCCTTCACCACGATCATGGCCTATTACTACATGGCCGAGACCAACCTCACCTACCTGGCCGGCGTGCGCAAGACGCACCCGCTGGCGACCCTGCTGCTGCGCCTGGGCATCATTGCCATGGTGGTGTTCGGTGCCTACCACAACGCCGCCACCGCCTGGACCCTGGGCGACATCGGCGTGGGCCTGATGGCCTGGCTCAACATCATCGCCATCCTGATCCTGCAGAAGCCGGCGCTGCTGGCACTGCAGGACTACGAGCGGCAGAAGAAGCTTGGCGTCGAGCCCGTGTTCGACCCGGAGGCGCTGGGCATCCGCAATGCCGGCTTCTGGTCCAGGAAGGACTGATGGGCAATCCCTGGGACCGCGGCCCGCGCCCACCGCGCAAGGGGCCGCCGCGCCGC
>NZ_ALIP01000076.1:0-379 GCF_000283075.1 Pseudoxanthomonas sp. GW2 | reverse complement strand
GGAAGTTCTACTTTTGAAATGCCTGCTTGACGGGGAAGCTTACGTATGCATCGACTCGCCCGGAGAACGGGGTCAGGTCGGGTTATCCCGCAGGACGTGCCTTGTGCCGGGAACCCGTCCGCCGGAAGCGAACCTGACCCCGTTATCGGACGAAGCACGCTCCAATTTCGCCTGAGCGCTGCGCATTCAGAGCACGACCGTGATTCTTCTCATAAAAGGCCTGGATGTAGTCGCGACTCTCAAATCTAAGGAGCGGATCCCACAGCTTGCGGTCCATAATCCTTCACCATGAATGTCGCACGACATTTAGCCAAATGCCGACACACTTCGGTCCGGAACAGGGTCAGGTTGAGTTACCCAGTCGGGGACAACGCGCGAA
>NZ_ALIP01000075.1:0-665 GCF_000283075.1 Pseudoxanthomonas sp. GW2 | reverse complement strand
CCGCCGCCTGTTCAGGCGGCGGGCGAGGGTTCCGGGCTGGCCGGTGGCTCGTCGCTGTAGGCCGCCTCGAGCCGGCGGTAGACATCCGAAGCCAGGCGGCTGCACTCGGAGGTTTCGGTGCGGCCGTCCACGGCCATCTGGTAGAGGCCTTCCAGCAGGGAGGCCTCGGCCTGGTCCCATTGCTGCTGTTGTTGCGGCGACCTCGCGTCGCCCGGTTGTTGCGGTATGCCCATGAGCCGTCCGTTTTGCGGCCGTCTTCACATGGCTGAATCAAACCTCGGCACGGTTGCGCTTGCAAGTCCGGCCCTCACACGGGTTTGTCGCCGCCTGCGGAGAATGGCGCGCGCCGACAACAGGGGGTGCCGATGAACATCCAGTCCGCGACTCCTTCCGTGCGCCACGACCCGGCCACGCGCCGGTTCCTGGCCGAAGCCGACGGCGAACAGGCCGAACTGTCCTACCGGCTGGAGGGCGGGTTGATGCTGATCGACCACACGCTGGTGCCGCAGGCCATCGGCGGCAGGGGAATCGCCGGGGAGCTGGTCCGCACCGCCTTCGAGCACGCGCGCCAGGCGGGCCTGCGCGTCGTTCCCGCCTGTCCGTACGCCGCGACCTGGGTTACCCGGCACCCCGAGTTCGCCGACACCCTTGCCGGTTGAAGGCGC
>NZ_ALIP01000074.1:0-1092 GCF_000283075.1 Pseudoxanthomonas sp. GW2 | reverse complement strand
GCCGGATCCAGTTCCAGCGCCTTGCGGTAGCCAGCTTCGGCCGCGGCCGGATCGGTGCCCTCCTGCAGCTGCGCCAGCAGCACGTGGCCGGCCGGTTCGCGCGGCATCGTCCGCACCGCCGCGGACACCCGGGCGATGGCGTCGGGCCCGCCGTTGCGGGCCTCCTGCAAGGCCTGCCAGTACTGCGCGGTGTCCGCCGCCTGCTGCCACTTGCGGTTGGCCGCCGCGGCCGGGCGCAGCAGCTCGCCGGCCTCGGCGAAGCGCTGCTGGCGCAGGCGCACCGAGCCCAGCCCGCCGAGCGCCTCCGGATCGCGCGGGCGCGCACGCAGCACCTGGGCGAAGCGCGCCTCGGCCACCGCGTCGTTGCCCTCCTCCAGCGCGCGGAAACCCTCGCCCAGCAGGCGCTGGTTGGGGTCCTGCTGCGCCGCCGCGCCCTGGCCGCGCAGCTGCGCGGCCTTGGCCGCGACCTCGCGGTCGTTCGGCTGCAGCTTGAGGAATTCCTCGTACAGCGCGGCGTCGCCGCGGCTGGCGTTGAGCCACAGCAGGGCCTGGCGCCAGGCCGCGCGCGCCGGGCCACCGACGTCCTCGCGCGAAGCCAGCGCGCGCAGGCGCGTGATGCCCTCGCGCCGGGTCGGCTCGCGGTAGGTCAGGACCTGGCCCAGGGCCAGCGACACCGCCGGCGCCGGGTTGTTGCCGGCCAGCCGGCGCAGGCCATCGCGCGCGCGCTCCCAGCCGTCAGGGGTGCCGGCCAGCACCTGGTAGTACTCCAGCGCCAGGTCGTCCGGCGGCGCGGCGTTGCCGAAGGCCTGGTCGTAGGCACGCACTGCCTCGGCGTAGCGGCCGGCGGCGGCGGCGCGGCGCGCGGCCTGCAGCTGGCTGGTGCCGCCGCCCCCGCCGCCCAGGGCCATGCGCAGGCGCGTGGTCTGCGGCGCGTCCGGATGCGCCGACTGCAGCTGCGCCAGGCGCCGCTGCGCCTCGGCGCGGCGGCCCTGGTTGAGGTCGATCAGGCCCAGGCCCAGCAGTGCGTCCGGCTGGTTGGGGTCGACCGCCAGCAGCTTGCGCCAGGCATCGGCGGCCAGGTCCTCGCGGCCC
>NZ_ALIP01000073.1:0-534 GCF_000283075.1 Pseudoxanthomonas sp. GW2 | reverse complement strand
TTCGGGATTCGGGATTCGGGATTCGGGATTCGGGATTCGGGATTGGGGATTGGGGATTGGTGATTGGTGATTGGTGATTGGTGATTCGGGCCGGGGCGCATGGGCACCGCCACCAATCACCGCCGCAGTGCATAGCCCGGACAAGGCGGCAGGCGGCATCCGGGACAGGGGCCGCCCATGCACGCCCCCCGCTACGCTTCGCTTATCCGGGCCAAGCATCCGCCCGGGAAGCCGGGGCGCAGGCGCGCCCTCCACGAATCACCGCTCCCGAATCGCAACCCGGGCCACGGTCGAGGCCTTCCCGGCCAGCGACGACATCGCCAGGGTCGGGATCGCCGGCCCGGGTCTCATCCGGTGCAGCGCGGCACCGTCCGGTGCCTGTCCTGCAAGCCGATCGATGACCTGCGCGCCGCTGCCGTGGGCCGCGCGCCTTGCCTCAAACGCAGATGGCGAAGGCGGATGACCGGGCCGCCGCGGCCGCCAGGCCCACGCGTAAGCTTCCCCGATCCGCAGACACCCCATAAGTAGAACTTT
>NZ_ALIP01000072.1:0-20568 GCF_000283075.1 Pseudoxanthomonas sp. GW2 | reverse complement strand
CCCGGCCTTCTACCAGCAGGATCCGGGCGTGGTCGCCGCGCATGGCAAGCGCATGGCCGATGCCCAGGCCGAGCTGGACGCCGCCTACGCCCGCTGGGCCGAACTGGACGGCTGAGCCCGGCCGCGCATCGCATGCACCCGGCCGCTGCCGGCGCGCGACGGGCCCGGGGCGGGCTACTACTTCGCGCGGCCGGTATTGCGCGGCGTGCTGTCCGGCGCCAGGAACGCCCAGAACGGCACCCCGGCCTCGGCCCACCAGCGCACTGCATCGTCCAGTACCTCGACCAGGGTCTGCAGGTCCTGCGGGCGGGTGCCCTGCAGCCCGGCGAAGCCGTCGATCGCCAGCAGGTAGCCCGGAGCGGGCGCCCAGGACAGGTCGCGCAGCGCATCCAGCAGGCCATCCCAGTTGCGGCCCCAGCCGGCCGGGAAGTCCAGCGTGGTGGCGATGCGCAGCAGCAGCGCGGCCTTGTCGCGGCAGCCCTCCAGATCGATCCGCCGCACCAGCAGGCCGGCATCGCGCGCGGCCGCGGCCAGCGCCGCCAGGTCGGCGGCGGCAACCTCGTAGACGCCGGCGCGGGTGGCATCGTCCAGGCCGAGGTCGAATCCGGAGTGGGTCATGGCCGTGCCTCCGCCATGGGCACCTGGAAGGCGCGGAAGCTGCCGTAGTGGTCGGCGCTGTAGTACCACTCGGTTGGCGGATCGCCGCCGGTGACGATGCGGCGCGCGCCACGGTGCGGCACGCCGGGCGTCGGCACGGTGTACTCGCGGTAGTGGCCGCGCGGGCGCGGCGGCAACCGGCCTTCGCGGTTGGCGAACACGCTGCCGTCCTGGCGGTGCGGGAACGGGCCGCCCTGCCGGATGGACGCGACCACCGGGCCGGCTTCCGCCGGCAGGAACGCCGGCAGCGTGGTTGGCACGGCCTGCGCGGAGGCGGCTGCTGGCGCAGGGGGAGGCACGACCTGCTCCGGTCCGGGGCGCTGCAGCCAGGCCAGCCCGGCCAGCAGCAGGGCCGCCGCCAGCAGGGGCAGGGTGCGGGTCAGGGGGGCGCGGCACGAAGCGGACATGCCTGCCAGTATGCGGTTGGCACGCGCGGGATGGGCGCGGCCTGCACGCTTCGTTCGCGCGCGCTTCACGCAATGCCGCGGTCGCGGCGTTTTCCACCGGCGGAACGCCGGCTTTTCACTCCGCGGACCTTGGTTGCCCGCGCCGGCATCCCTACACTGTCGGGGCCGCCCGACTTTCCGGGCACGCCATCAAGGAGACCAACATGGCCTACACCCTTCCCGAGCTGCCGTATGCCTACGATGCGCTGGAGCCGCACATCGATACGGAGACGATGAAGATCCACCACACCAAGCACCACCAGACGTACATCAACAACGTCAACGCCGCGCTGGAAGGCACCGAGTACGCCGACCTGCCGGTCGAGGAGCTGGTGAAGAAGACCAAGTCGCTGCCGGAGAACCTGCAGGGCGTGGTGCGCAACAACGGCGGCGGCCATGCCAACCACAGCCTGTTCTGGACGGTGATGTCGCCCAATGGCGGCGGCCAGCCCAAGGGCAAGGTGGGCGAGGCCATCGAGAAGGAGCTGGGCGGCTTCGAGAAGTTCAAGGAAGCCTTCACCAAGGCGGCGCTGACCCGTTTCGGCAGCGGCTGGGCCTGGCTGAGCGTCACCCCGGACAAGAAGCTGGTGGTCGAATCCTCGGCCAACCAGGACAGCCCGCTGATGGACGGCAACACCCCGATCCTGGGCCTGGACGTGTGGGAGCACGCCTACTACCTGAAGTACCAGAACCGCCGCCCGGACTACATCGGCGCGTTCTACAACGTGGTCAACTGGGACGAGGTCGAGCGCCGCTACCAGGAGGCGATCAAGTAAGCCTCCCGGCTTCCTTCGGTCCCGCGAGAACGCCCCGGCCATGCCGGGGCGTTTTTCTTTGGCTCATCTCCCGATCGGGCGCGTAGCCCGGGCAAGCGGGACGCACCGCGCCGCTGCAACGCCAGGGCTCGCGGCGGCTCCGCCACGCGCTTCGACCTTGCGCGTGCGCATACGCGGGGGCATCCCAAGGTAGTGGCCACCCCGGATGCGGCCTTCAGCCTTGTCCGGGCTGCGCGCAAAAAGAAGCCCCGGCAGGGGCCGGGGCTTCCAGGCTGGCGCTTGCGGCGACGGCTTACTGCGTGATCGCGGTGCCTTCGCGCTGCTGCTTCTCCAGGTATTCCTTCGACGGCTCGTCGAGCTTGTCGCCAAGCACGCGGCGGACGACCACGAAGAACACCGGGATCATCAGCAGGCCGAGGAAGGTGGCGAACAGCATGCCGCCGATCACGCCGGTGCCGATGGCGTGGCGGGCGTTGGCGCCGGCGCCGGTGGACAGGGCCATCGGCACCACGCCCATGATGAACGCGAACGAGGTCATCAGGATCGGGCGGAAGCGCAGGCGGGCCGCCTCCACGGTGGCGTCGCGCAGGGTCTTGCCGGCCGCACGCTGTTCCACCGCGAACTCCACGATCAGGATCGCGTTCTTGGCCGCAAGACCAATGATCGTGATCAGGCCGATCTTGAAGAAGATGTCGTTGGGCAGGCCGCGGGCCAGGCTCAGCAGCACCGCGCCCAGCACGCCCAGCGGGACGACCAGCAGCACCGCCACCGGGATCGACCAGCTCTCGTACAGCGCGGCCAGGCACAGGAACACCACCACGATCGACAGCACCAGCAGCAGGGTCGCGGTGTTGCCGGCCAGGATCTCCTGGTAGGACATGCCGGACCAGTCGAAGCCGAAGCCCGGCGGCAGGTCGTTGTTGACGATGCCTTCCATGATCGCCATGGCCTCGCCCGAGCTGTGGCCCGGGGCCGGCGAGCCGACGATGTTGACCGCGGCGTAGCCGTTGTAGCGGTTCAGCGACGGCGGGTTGGTGGCCCACTTGGCATCGACCACGGTCGACAGCGGGATCATCCCGCCCTCGGCGTTGGGCGTGTAGTAGTGGGCCAGCGACTCGGCGCCGGTGCGGTACGGGGCGTCGGCGCGCAGGTTCACGCGCTTGATGCGGCCTTCGTAGAAGAAGTCGTTGGCGTACACCGGCGCCAGCATCAGGCTGATGGCGTTGTAGATGTCGCCGACCTGCAGGCCCATGGCCTGCGCCTGCACGCGGTCGACCTTCAGCTGCAGCTGCGGGGCGTCCTCCAGGCCGTTCGGGCGCACGCCCATCAGGCCGGGGTTCTGCGAGGCGGCGCCCAGCAGCATGTTGCGTGCCTGGGTGAGCGCGGCCTGGCCCTGGCCGGTGCGGTCCTGCAGCCACATGTCGAAGCCGCCGAACTGGCCCAGGCCCTGCACGGTCGGCAGGTTGACCACGAAGATGGTGGCCTCCTTGATCCCGAACAGGGCGCCGTTGGCCTGCTGGATGAACTCCGGCGCGGTCAGCTTGCGCTCGTCCCAGGGCTTGAGCTTGATGAAGCCCATGCCCACGTTCTCGCCCTGGCCGATGAAGCTGAAGCCGGCCACCTGCAGCATGCTCTCGAAGCCCTCGAGCCCTTCCAGGCGCTCGCGCATCTGCTGGAACACGCCCTGGGTGCGCTGCAGGCTGGCGCCCGGCGGCAGCTGGACGATGGCCAGCGCATAGCCCTGATCCTCCTCGGGCAGGAAGCTGCCGGGCATGCGCGAGAGGCTGAAGCCGCACAGCACCGCCAGCACCACGAACAGGATCATCCAGCGCGGGGCGTGCTTGACCGCGCTGCCGATGTGGCCGACGTAGGTCTTGCTGATCCGCTCGTAGTACTTGTTGAAGGTGCGGAACACCCAGTTGGAGTTGGCGTGGTGGCTGGGCTTGAGGAAGGTCGCGCACAGCGCCGGGGTGAAGCCCAGCGCCAGGAACGCGGAGAAGCCCATGGCGATGGCGATGGTCAGCGCGAACTGCTTGTAGATCTCGCCGGCCGCGCCGCCCTGCAGCGCCGAGGGCACAAACACCGCGGCCAGGACCACGGTGATGGCCACCACCGCGCCGGTGATCTGGCCCATCGCCTTGACCGTGGCCTCGTGGGGCGGCAGCCCCTCCTCGGTCATGATGCGCTCGACGTTCTCGATCACCACGATGGCGTCGTCGACCACGATGCCGATCGACAGCACCAGGGCGAACAGGGTCAGCTGGTTGATGGTGAAGCCGATCACCGACAGGCCGACGAAGGTGCCCAGCAGGGCCACCGGGATGACCAGGGTCGGGATGATGGTGGCGCGGATGTTCTGCAGGAAGATCAGCATCACCAGGAACACCAGCACCACCGCCTCGAACAGGGTCTTGACGACCTCCTTGATCGAGATCTTGACGAAGGTGGTGGAGTCGTACGGCGAGATCCAGGTGACGCCGGCCGGGAAGGTGGCCTGCAGCTCGTCCATCTTCGCGCGCACCGCGTCGGCCACGTTCAGGGCGTTGGCGCCGGGCAGCAGCTGGATCGCGAAGGCGCCGATCGGCTTGCCGTTGTAGCGGGTGTCGAAGCCGTAGGCGCCCGGGCCGAAGGCCACGCGCGCCACGTCCTTCAGGCGCACGGTGGTGCCGTCGGCGTCGGCGCGCAGGATGATCTCCTCGAACTGCTCCGGCGAGCTGAAGCGGCTCTCGGCCGAGACCGTGGCGGTGAACGCCTGGCCCTCGGGCGCAGGGTCGGAGCCGACCGAGCCGGCCGCGAACTGCACGTTCTGGGCGCGCACGGCGGCCAGCACCTGGGTCGCCGACAGGCCGTAGCCCTGCAGCTTCTCCGGGTCGAGCCAGATGTTCATCGCGTACTCGGCGCCGAACTGCTGCACGCTGCCGACACCGGGGATGCGCGAGATCTGGTCGATCACGCGCGAGCCGTTGAGGTCGTTCAGGGCGTTGCGGTCGACCGCCGGGTTGTCCGAGACCAGGCCGACCACCATCAGGAAGCCGGCGTTGGCCTTGGCCACGACCACGCCCTGCTGGGTCACCTCGCTGGGCAGGCGCGGGGTCGCCAGGGAGACCTTGTTCTGCACCTGGACCTGGGCGATGTCGGGGTCGGTGCCGGTCTCGAAGGTCAGGGTGATGCTGGCGCGGCCGGTGGCGCTGGAGGAGGAACTGAAGTACAGCAGGTGGTCGATGCCGGTCAGCTGCTGCTCGATCACCTGGGTGACCGCCTTCTCCACCGTCTCGGCGCTGGCGCCGGGGTAGGTCGCGCTGACCGTCACCTGCGGCGGGGCGATGTTGGGGTAGGACTCCACGCCGAGGCCGAGGATCGAGATCACGCCCGCGAGCGAGATCAGGATCGCAACGACCCAGGCGAAGACCGGGTGGTTGATGAAGAACTTGGGCATTGGGGGAAGTCCTTACTCGGCCGGCTGCGCTTCGGCGGCCGCGTCGTCGGCCGCGGCTTCGCCGGCGGGGGCCTGCGCCGGCGCCGGCTGGCCGTTGCCGGCGGCGTCCTGGCCCGGCTGCCACGGGGTGGCCTTCACGGTGGCGCCCTCGCGCACCTTCTGCACGCCGGACACGATCACCTTGTCGCCGGCCTCCAGGCCGGAGGTGACCAGCCAGTTGCCGCCCTCGGCGACGCTGGCCTCGACGTTCTTGCGCGAGACCGCGCCCTCGTCGTTGGCGGTCATCACGTAGGCGCCGTTGGCGTCGCGCAGCACCGCGGCCTGCGGCACCATGAACACGCCGGCGACCTGGCCCAGGTTGGCCTTGAGGGTCACGAAGCTGCCCGGCAGCAGGGTCTTGTCCGGGTTGGGAATGACCGCGCGCAGCGACACCGCGCCGGTGGCCGGGTCGACCGTGGTGTCGGAGAAGTCCAGGGTGCCGGCCTGGTCGTAGGTGCGGCCGCCCGGCAGCAGCACCTGCACGGTCGACTTGCCGGCGCCGGCCAGCGACACGTTGGCCGAGGTGCGCAGGCGCTCCAGCTCGGTCGAGCTGATCGAGAAGTTGGCGTACAGCGGGTCCAGCTGGTCCACGGTGGTCAGCAGGGTGGCCTCGCCCTGGCCGACCAGGGCGCCCTCGGTCACCTGCTGCTTGCCGGCGCGGCCGGGGATCGGCGAGGTCACGCGGGCGTAGCCGAGGTTGATCTCGGCGGTGCGCACGGCGGCGCGGGCGGCCTCGACCGCGGCGGCGGCGCTGCGCTCGGCGGCGATGGCGTTGTCCAGGTCGTTCTGCGAGACGAAGTTCTGCGGGGCCAGCTGGCGGGCGCGCTCGGCGCTGGCGTGGGCATTGGCGTAGCTGGCCTCGGCACGGGCCAGCTCGCCGCGGGCCACGCCCAGCTGCGCCTGCAGCGGCGCCGGGTCGATCTGGAACAGGGCCTGGCCTTCCTTGACGTCGCTGCCTTCCTGGTAGAGGCGCTTGAGCAGCACGCCGGGCACGCGCGCGCGCACGTCGGCGGAGCGGTACGGCGACAGGCGGCCGACCAGCTCGCGCTGCAGCGGCACGGTCTGCGGCTGGACCTCGATCACGCCGACCTCGGGCGGTGGCGGCGCGACGGCCTGTTCTTGCGAGCATGCGGCCAGGGCCAGCAGGCTGCAGGCCAGGAGCAGGGGGCGGTACATCGTCATTGGATGGCTCCGGAGTATGGGGTGGAGTGTTTCAGGTTCGGAATGGGGGCGGCGCGAAGGCGCGCAGGAAACTGTCGACGGCGAACGCGGCCCACTGGGCGCGCGCCTCGGGGGTGTCGCGGTGGGGCACGAGATGGCGCTGCCGGTCGAAATCCAGGCCGACGATCATGCCCAGCAACAGCTCGGCCGCGCAGTGCGGATCGTCATGTCTCAGCAATCCCCGGCGCATGGCCTGCTGCAGCCAGCCGCCGAGGCGGTCGAGCAGGGCCCCGGCGTAGTTCTGGTACATGGCGGCGACTTCCTCCGGGAACTCCTGGGCCTGGGCGGTCACCAGCCGGGCGGTGCCCAGGGTGCGCGGCTCGGAGAGGTGGGCCAGGTGTGCCTCGGCGAAGTCGAGCAAGGCCCGGCGCAGGGTGGCGGCGGTGGGCGCCTGCGGCAGGCCGGTCGCGGCCATGCCCTCGCGCGCCACCTGGTGCATCAGCGCCTGCTTGGAACCGTAGCGCGCGTACAGGGTCTGCTTGGAGCAGCCGGCGCGCGCGGCGATCGCGTCCATGCTCACGTTCACGCCGTGTTCGGCCACCAGGGCGCGCACGGCATCGCGCACCCGCTGGTGGCGGGCGTCGTCGGGCGGGCCTCCGGCGGCGGCGGATGCTGTGGCGGCGTGCATGCGGAGTGGACTATACCGTCCAGTTCATTAAATGAAAAGCGCCGTTTTTGCCGCTGTGCGTCACGGCTTTGTCGGTTGCAAGGGATACAATCGCGCCACCTTTCAACCACGGCGCATCCGCCATGACACCCAAGCCTTCGTCCAAGGCTGCCAAACCTGCCAAATCCCCGAACCGCAAGTCCGTTGCCGCGCCCGCGAAGGCCGCCAAGGCCACCAAGCCGGCGCAGCCCGCCGCCACGGCAGCGGCCCAGGCGCCCGCGTTCTCGCTGGAACCGGTGTTCGCCGCCTCGCGCAAGCTGGTGCCGGCCGCGCGCCAGGCAGAACTGCGCGAGTTCCTGGCGGCGTTCTACCGCCGCATGGAGGAGGACGAGTTCCCGCAGCACGACCCGCAGGGCTGGGCCGCGATCGGCGCCGACATGCTCGAGTTCGCGCGCAAGCGCAAGCCGGGCACCGCCAACGTGCGGGTGTTCAACCCGACCCGGAAGGCCAATGGCTGGGAATCGCCCTACACCGTGCTGCAGATCGTCAACGACGACATGCCGTTCCTGGTCGACTCGGTGAGCATGGCCCTGGCCGACATGGGCGTGTCGGTGCACGTGCTGGGCCATCCGCTGGTGCGGATCGAGCGCGACCGCGCCGGCAAGCTGGTCAAGGTGGGCGAGGGCAAGCCCGAGTCGCTGATGCTGCTGGAGATCGACCGCCAGCCGCCGGAAGCCATGGGCGCGATCGAGCAGCGCGTGGCCCAGGTGCTGGCCGAAGTGCGCGCGGTGGTGGCCGACTGGGGCCTGATGCGCGACCGCATGCAGACCCTGGCCGACGACCTGGCCACCCGGCGCATGCCGGTGGACGACGCCAACCGCCGCGAGGCGCAGGAGTTCCTGCGCTGGGCCGCCAACGACCACTTCATCCTGTTCGGCTACCGCGAGTACCGCGTGCTGCGCCAGGGCGGCGAGGACGTGCTGGCCCCGGTGGAGGGCACCGGACTGGGCCTGATGCGCGGCCGCGACAGCTCCGCGCCGCGCCCGGTGCGCACCCTGGCCGCGCACGGCCTCAGCGAGTCCGGCGCCGCGGTCGAGCCGCTGATCCTGACCAAGACCAACGCCCGCTCGCGCCTGCACCGCAAGGGCTACATGGACTACATCGGCGTGCTGGAGTTCGACGCCGGCGGCCGCATCGTCGGCGAGCAGCGTTTCCTCGGCCTGTACACCTCCAGCGCCTACAACCGCCGCCCGTGGGAGATCCCGCTGGTGCGCGAGCGCCACGAGTACGTGATGCGCAAGTCCGGCCTGGCGCCGAACAGCCACAGCGGCAAGGCCCTGCGCCACATCCTCGAGACCCTGCCGCGCGAGGAGCTGTTCCAGGCCAGCCCGGAGGAGCTGTTCCGCACCGCCACCGGCGTGCTGAGCCTGCAGGAGCGGGTGCGCAGCCGCCTGTTCCTGCGCCGCGACCGCTACGGCCGCTTCTTCTCCGCGCTGGTGTACATCCCGCGCGAGCGCTTCAACACCGACGTGCGCCTGCGCATCGAGGCCATGCTGCGCGAGGCGCTGCACGGCGAGCACGTGGATTCCAGCGTGGTCCTGGGCGAGTCGCCGCTGGCCCAGCTGCACCTGATCGTGCGGCCCAAGGCCGGCGAGGTGGTGGACCTGGACATCGCCGAGCTGGAGCGCCGCCTGGCGCACCTGCTGCGCAACTGGCAGGACGACCTGCGCGAGCTGCTGATCGCCCGCCACGGCGAGGTCGAGGGCCTGCGCCTGGCGGCCAGCTACGGCCGCGCCCTGCCGGCCGGCTACATCGAGGACGTCTCGCCCGAGCTGGCGGCCAACGACGTCGAACAGCTGGCCGCGCTCGCCGGCCCGGAGGACCTGCGCCTGAGCCTGCACTCGGCCCCGCGCGAGGGCGGTGCCGGCCTGCGCCTGAAGCTGTACCGGCAGCACGACGACATCCCGCTGTCGGACGTGCTGCCGCTGATGGAGAACATGGGCCTGCGGGTCATCTCCGAGCACCCGTACCGGCTGCAGGCCTGCCTGCCCGGCGGCGGCAGCCAGCCGATCTACATCCAGGACTTCGAGGTCGAGGCCCAGGCCGACGCCGCCCAGGCCGGCGCGCTGGCGCGCGAGTTCGAGCAGGCCTTCGCCGCGATCTGGTCCGGCCGCGCCGAGAACGACGGCTTCAACCGCCTGGTGCTGGCGGCCGGGCTCGACTGGCGCCAGGTCGCGCTGCTGCGCGGCTACTGGAAGTACCTGCTGCAGACCGGCGTGCCGTTCTCGCAGGGCTCGGTCGAGCAGACCCTGGGCCGCTACCCGCTGCTGGCGCGCCTGCTGGTGGAGCTGTTCCAGGCCCGCTTCGAGCCGGGCAACCCGCCCCCGGCCCAGCTGCGCGCCGCGCAGCAGCGCCTGGCCGACGGCCTGCGCCCGCTGGCGCGCGGCGACGAGGCCACGGTGCGCGTGCTGCAGGAGGTGGTGGATGCGTTCGCCGGCGACCGTGCCGCGCGCGCGGCGGCGGTGCGCGAGGCGCTGCTGAAGCTGCTGGACCGCGTCGACAGCCTCGATGACGACCGCATCCTGCGCAGCTTCATCGACGTCATCGACGCCACCCTGCGCACCAGCTACTACCAGCGCAACGCCGACGGCCAGCCGGCCGAGACCATCAGCTTCAAGTTCGACCCGGCGCTGATCCCCGAGCTGCCCAAGCCGCGCCCGTACCGCGAGATCTTCGTGTACGGCCCGCGCGTGGAAGGCGTGCACCTGCGCTTCGGCCCGGTGGCGCGCGGCGGCCTGCGCTGGTCCGACCGCCGCGAGGACTTCCGCACCGAGGTCCTGGGCCTGGTCAAGGCGCAGATGGTCAAGAACACGGTGATCGTGCCGGTCGGCGCCAAGGGCGGCTTCTACGCCAAGCGCCTGCCCGACCCGGCGGTCGACCGCGACGCCTGGTTCGCCGAGGGCGTGGCCTGCTACAAGCTGTTCATCCAGGGCCTGCTGGACATCACCGACAACATCGTCGACGGCAGGATCGTGCCGCCGCGCGACGTGGTCCGCCACGACCAGGACGACCCGTACCTGGTGGTGGCCGCCGACAAGGGCACGGCGACCTTCTCCGACATCGCCAATGGCCTGGCCATCGCCCACGGCTTCTGGCTGGGCGACGCATTCGCCTCCGGCGGCTCGGCCGGCTACGACCACAAGGGCATGGGCATCACCGCGCGCGGCGCCTGGGAGTCGGTCAAGCGCCACTTCCGCGCCCTGGGCCGTGATTGCCAGGGCGAGGACTTCACCTGCGTCGGCATCGGCGACATGTCCGGTGACGTGTTCGGCAACGGCATGCTGCTGTCCCGGCACATCCGCCTGGTCGCCGCGTTCGACCACCGCCACATCTTCCTGGACCCGGACCCGGATCCGGCGCGCTCCTTCGCCGAGCGCGAGCGCCTGTTCAAGCTGCCGCGCTCCAGCTGGGCCGACTACGACGCCAAGCTGATCAGCAAGGGCGGCGGCGTGTACCCGCGCAGCGCCAAATCGATCGAGATCAGCCCGCAGGTGCGCGCCGCGCTGGGCCTGGCCGACGACGTGCGCTCGCTGTCGCCGGCGGAGCTGATGCAGGCGATCCTGCGCGCGCCGGTGGACCTGCTGTGGAACGGCGGCATCGGCACCTACGTCAAGGCCTCCAGCGAGCAGCACTCCGACGTCGGCGACCGCGCCAACAACGCCATCCGCGTCAACGGCAACGAGCTGCGCTGCAAGGTGGTGGGCGAGGGCGGCAACCTGGGCATGACCCAGCTGGGCCGCATCGAGGCGGCGCAGAACGGCGTGCTGTTGAACACCGACTTCATCGACAACTCCGCCGGCGTGGACACCTCCGACCACGAGGTGAACATCAAGATCCTGCTCAACGCCGCGGTGCGCGACGGCTCGCTGACCATGGCCGCGCGCAACAAGCTGCTGGCGTCGATGACCGACGAGGTCGCGCGCCTGGTGCTGTTCGACAACTACCGCCAGAACCAGGCCATCAGCCTGATGGAGCGGATGAGCGCCAGGCGCCTGGGCTCCAAGCAGCACTTCATCCGCACCCTCGAGGCGCAGGGCCTGCTCGACCGCCAGATCGAGTTCCTGCCCTCGGACGCGGAGCTGGCGGCGCGCAAGGCCCGCGGCCAGGGCATGACCCGCCCGGAGCTGGCGGTGCTGCTGTCCTACGCCAAGCTGGTCGCGTTCCAGCAGATGCTGGACTCGGACATCCCCGAGGACCCGTACCTGTCCAAGGAGCTGCAGCGCTACTTCCCCGAGCCGCTGCAGAAGAAGTACGCGCCGCTGATGGAGAAGCACCGCCTGAAGCGCGAGATCATCGCCACCGCGGTGACCAACCAGACCATCAACCGGATGGGCGCGACGTTCCTGCTGCGCATGCAGGAGGACACCGGCCGCAGCGCGGCCGACGTGGCCAAGGCCTACACCATCAGCCGCGAGGTGCTGGACGCGCGCAGCCTGTGGAACCAGATCGACGCGCTCGACGGCAAGCTGCCGGAGGCCGCGCAGATCGACGCCCTGCAGGTGATCTGGAACCTGCAGCGCTCGTTCGTGCGCTGGCTGCTCAACCGTCCCGGCCCGATGCCGAGCATCGCCGCGGCGGTGGCGCGCTACCACGACGCGTTCAACGACATCCGCTCCGCCTCCGGGGTGCTGCCGGCCTCGCAGCGCCCGGCCTACGAGGCCGCGCTGCAGGAGTGGAAGGACAAGGGCATGCCCCCGGCGCTGGCGCAGCAGCTGGCCGAGCTGCCGTACCTGGAGCCGGCGTTCGACATCATCGAGCTGGCCGCCGAGCGCAGGCTCAAGCCGGTGGAGGTGTCGCGCGTGCACTTCCGCCTGGGCGAGGCGCTGCGCCTGCCGTGGCTGTTCGAGCAGATCGACGCCCTGGCCGTGGACGGGCGCTGGCACGCGGTGGCCCGCGGCGTGATGCGCGATGCGCTGGCGGCGCACCACCGGGTGCTCGCCGGCCAGGCCGTGGCCCAGCCGGCGTCCGATCCGGATGGCAAGGTGCGGCAGTGGCTGGAGCGCGACGACGCCTCGCTGCGCTTCACCCTGGGCATGCTCGAGGAGCTGTCGGCGCAGAAGACGCTGGACTATCCGACCCTGTCGGTGGCCGTGCAGAAGCTGGGCCAGCTGGCCGCCGCCGGCTGAGCCACCCGGCCCGTGGCGGGCGCGCGGCCTCGCGTCGCCGCCCGCCGCGGAGCTTGCGCGGTTTGCTTTCCGCGGCAACCGCGGGCGCAGCGGAGGCGCAGGCCGGTTATCCTCCCCTGGCATGGATGGCCAACGGACGGAGCTACCGATGATCCCCCCCAACCCCCGCATTGCCTTCCTCGCCAGCGCCGCGCCCGGCGCCCAGGAGGCGCTGGCCGCGCTGGTCGAGCGGCACGGCACCTGCCCGGTGCAGGAAGCCGACGTGATCTGCTCGCTGGGGGGCGATGGCTTCATGCTGCAGACGCTCCACCGCCACGGCGGCCTGGGCAAGCCGGTGTACGGGATGAAGCTGGGCACGGTCGGGTTCCTGATGAACCACTACCGCGCCGAGGGCCTGCTCGAGCGCCTGGCGGCGGCCGAGCCGGCGATCCTGCGTCCGCTGGAGATGGTGGCGCAGACCGAATCCGGCAGCACGGTCGGCTCGCTGGCGTACAACGAGGTCTCGCTGCTGCGGCAGACGCGGCAGGCGGCGCACATCCGCATCGACCTCAACGGCCAGCAGCGGCTGGACGAGCTGATCTGCGACGGCGTGATGGTGGCCACTCCCGCCGGCAGCACTGCGTACAATTTCTCCGCGCACGGTCCGATCCTGCCGCTGGGCTCGCAGACCATCGCACTGACGCCGATCGCGGCGTTCCGCCCGCGGCGCTGGCGCGGCGCCATCCTCAAGGCCGAGACCGAGGTGCGGTTCGAGGTGCTCGATCCGTACAAGCGCCCGGTGAGCGTGACCGCCGATTCGCACGAGACCCGCGACGTGGTCGAGGTGGTGATCCGCGAGTCGCGCGACCGGACCGTGACGCTGCTGTTCGATCCGGAGCACAACCTGGAGGAACGTATCCTGAGCGAACAATTCGTGGTATGACGACAGATCCGCGTTCGCGCGGTGGCGGTGGCCGAGGGAGCGCCACCGCCGGGGAATGACAACCAGGACGGAGAAACTTCAACGGAAGGGGAGGGGTCCCGTGAAGTTGCAGTATCTGATCTTGCTGTGCGCGCTGCCGGTGCAGGCGCTGGCAGCCTGTGCATTCGACACCAACCTCAAGCCGTTCCACGTCGCCAGGAGCAGCCTGGTGGACACCGCCGACCTGCCGGCGCCGGAAGTGGAGGAAGTCTCCTTCACCCGCGGCCTGGGCGGCGGCGCGGTGTGCGACCAGCTCGGCTTCCTCACCGTGAAGCTGCGCTGGCCGCGTGGCGACTACGACCTGGAGGACATCGGCTTCGAGTACCGGGTCGTGCGCGGCGAGGCGCCGGAAGGCCTGGTGCCGCAGGGCCCGGTGGTGGCGTCGTCGATCCGCGGCCGCCGCACCGAGCACCAGCTGACCTGGGTCGACGGCCCGCCGGCCGAGCAGCAGCCGTTGCGCCTGCTGCTGGAGCTGCGTGCGGTCACGGCCGATGGCTGGCGCGGCCCGCCGGTGCAGTTCCGGGTCGGCGCCATGCCCTGAGCCGGCGGCGTTGGCGCGGCGATGCCATAATCCGGGCATGACCCTGCCCGAGCGCCATATCCAGGACAACGCCCCGCGCGTACTCACCGTGGCGGTGACCTCGCGGGCACTGTTCGACCTGGAGGAGGGCCACGCGCTGTTCGAGCGCGAGGGCCTGGAGGCCTACGCCGAATACCAGCGCCGGCTGGAGGACGAGATCCTCGAGCCGGGCGTGGCCTTCCCGGTGGTGCGCAAGCTGCTGGCGCTCAACCGGCGCCTGCCGGAGGGAGCGCCGCAGGTGGAAGTGATCCTGCTGTCGCGCAACTCCGCCGACACCGGGCTGCGGATCTTCAACTCGATCCAGCACTACGGCCTGGGCATCGTGCGCGCGGTGTTCACCGCCGGCGAGCCGACCTGGCCGTACGTGGCGCCGTTCGGCACCAACCTGTTCCTGTCGGCCAACCCGGAGTCGGTGCGGCGCTCGCTGGAGCACGGGGTGGCCGCGGCGACCATCCTGCCGGCACGCGCGGCCAACGCCTCGCGCGACCAGCTGCGCATCGCCTTCGACGGCGACGCGGTGATCTTCGGCGACGAGAGCGAGCGCATCTCGCGCGAGCAGGGCGTGGAGGCGTTCGGCCTGCACGAGCGGCAACGCGCGCGCGAGCCGCTGTCCGGCGGCCCGTTCCGCGGCTTCCTGGCGGCGTTGCACGAGCTGCAGGCGGCGTTCCCGCCGGGCGAGGACGCGCCGATCCGCACCGCGCTGGTCACCGCGCGCTCGGCGCCGGCGCACGAGCGGGTGATCCGCACCCTGCGCGAGTGGGGCGTGCGCCTGGACGAGGCGCTGTTCCTGGGCGGGCGCGACAAGGGGCCGTTCCTGGCCGCGTTCGGCGCGGACATCTTCTTCGACGACTCGCGCCACAACATCGACAGCGCCCGCATGCACGTGGCCGCCGGCCACGTGCCGCACGGCGTGGCCAACGTCGAAGGCTAGCCTCCGGCTCAGGCGCCGGCGTGGGCGTGGCTGCCGGCCAGTTCCAGCAGGCGCGCGGGGATGCGCTCCAGCGGCAGGATCTCATCCGCCGCTCCGAGCTTCACCGCGGCGCCGGGCATGCCCCAGACCACGCTGGTGGCCTCGTCCTGGACCAGGGTGGGGGCGCCGGCCTCGCGCATTTCCAGCAGGCCGCGGGCGCCGTCGTCGCCCATGCCGGTGAGGATCGCGCCCACCGCGTTCGGGCCGGCGCTCTGCGCCACCGAGCGGAACAGCACGTCCACCGCCGGGCGGTGGCGGTTGACCGGCGGGCCGTGGTCGATCCGGCACCGCCAGCGGGCGCCGTCGCGGATGATGCGCAGGTGGTGGTCGCCCGGCGGCAGGTAGGCGTGGCCGGGCAGCACCAGTTCACCATCGCTGGCCTCGCGCACCAGCATGGGCGAATGCCGGTCCAGGCGCTCGACGAAGGCGCGGCTGAAGCCGCCGGGGATGTGCTGGGTGAGCACGATCGCCGGCGCGTCCGGGGGCATCTGCTCCAGCACCGCGCGGATCGCCTCGGTGCCGCCGGCCGAGGCGCCAATCGCGATCAGGCGGTCGGTGGTGCGGAAGCGCGCGGCCATCGCTGCCGGCGCCGGCGCCGCCGGCCCCAGGCGCTGTGCCGGGCGCACCAGTGCCTGCACCCGCGCACGCGCCGCGCCCTTGACCTTGGCGGCGATCTCGGTGGCGTATTCCTCCAGGCCGCGGGCCACGCCCAGTTTCGGTTTGCTGACGAAGTCCACCGCGCCCAGGGCCAGCGCCTGCAGGGTGACGTCGGCGCCGCGCTCGGTGAGCGAGGACACCATCACCACCGGCATCGGCCGCAGCCGCATCAGGTTCTCCAGGAACGCCAGTCCGTCCATGCGCGGCATCTCGACGTCCAGGGTGATGACGTCGGGGTTGAGGCGCTTGATCTTCTCGCGCGCCAGGTACGGGTCGGCGGCGGTGCCGACGACCTCGATCTCCGGGTCGGCGGCCAGCAGTTTGGACAGGACCTGGCGCACGACCGCCGAATCGTCCACCACCAGTACGCGGATGGCCATCAGAACAGCTCCACGCCGCCGCTGACCGGGGTGCGCGACAGGCGCGAACGGACCGCGGTTTCGGCCGCCACGACCTCGGCGCCGTGCGCGTGCGGCAGGCGGTTGACGATGACCTTGCCGGTCTGCGGGAAGAACCAGACCTTGCGCGGGTGGATGCCGCGCAGGTCCTCGGCCACCACCGGGATGCGCTCGGCGTCCAGGTAGGACAGCACGAAGTCGGCGTTGCGGGTGCCGACCGGGTTGCTGGTGAAGCCCTTGAGCACGTTGGCCCCGCCGAACACCTTGGCTTCCAGGCGCTTGCGGTTGGCGCCGCGCTTGAGCAGTTCGTTGATCAGCACTTCCATGGCGTAGCTGCCGTAGCGCGCCGGGGCGCCGTCGCCGGTATTGCCGTCCGGCAGCAGGAAATGGTTCATGCCGCCCAGGTTCAGCAGGGGATCGCGGATGCAGGCGGCCACGCAGGAGCCGAGCACGGTCACCAGCGCGGTGCCGTCGTCCACCACCAGGTACTGGGTGGGCAGCAGCTTGGCGGCCGGGACCTGGAACTGCGGGTCCCGGTAGCGCATCACTCCATCGGATTCCAGGGCGACGCTCATGCACGCACCGTGCGGCGGTAGAGGGTGCGGCCGCAGGGCTGGATCAGGTCGGCCGCGTGCAGGTAGTTCTCCGAGTGCCCGGTATAGAGCAGGCTGTCGGCATCCATGTGGGCGACCAGGCGCGAGAGCACCCCGCGCTGGGTCTCCTTGTCGAAATAGATCATCACGTTGCGGCAGAAGATCGCGGCGAAGCTGCCACCAACGTCGTAGCGGGGCGCCAGCAGGTTCAGGGGGCGGAACTCGACCAGCGCCTGTAGGGCCGGGTGGACCCGGCAGCGGCCCTCGTTGGGGCCGGTGCCGCGCTGGAAGTAGCGGCGGCGGGTACCGGCGTCGAGGTTGGCGATGCGCTCGAGCGGGTACACGCCGCGCTGGGCGGTGGCCAGTACCTGGGTGTCGATGTCGGTGGCCAGGATGCGCACCGGCGGGGTCATGCTGCCGAAGGCCTCGCAGGCGGTGATCGCCATGGAGTAGGGCTCCTCGCCGGTGGAGGCGGCGCACGACCAGAGCCGGACCGGGCCGCCGGCGGCGGCCAGCGCCTGAGCTGGCCGTGCAGGTGCTCGAAGTGGTGCGGCTCGCGGAAGAAGGCGGTGAGGTTGGTGGTCAGGGCATTGGTGAAGGACTGCCACTCGTCCCCGGACGGGTCGGACTCGAGCATGTCCAGGTAGGTGCCGAACTGCTCCAGGCCCAGCGCCCGCAGGCGCCGCGAAAGGCGGCCGTAGACCATGTCGCGCTTGGCCGGGGCCAGGGCAATGCCGGCACGGGCGTGGATCATGCGGCGGACGCGTTGGAAGTCGCGATCGGTGAAGACGAAATCGCGCTGTTCCTCGGGGGGGTGGGGCAAGTGGTTGGCGCTCATGTCGTTCGGGGGAACCGGCACTGTGCCGCTGTTGCCTTTATCGGCCGGGGGCGCCTGGAATGAAGCCCCCCGCCAGGGGCGGGGGGCTTTCCCGGACGTCCGTCCCGGTTGTTCAGGCGGCCGCCGGCGTGGCGGGGTGGGCATCCTCCAGCCTGAACACCGCGATGGCCTGGGCCAGGCCGGCGGCCTGCTCCTCCATCGAGCGGGCCGCGGCGGAGGCTTCCTCGACCAGGGCCGCGTTCTGCTGGGTGGTCTCGTCCATCTGCACGATGGTCTGGTTGACCTGCTCGATGCCCGCCGCCTGCTCCTGCGAGGCGGCCGAGATCTCGGCCATGATGTCGGTCACGCGCTGCACCGAGGCCACGATCTCGCCCATGGTCTTGCCGGCCTGCTCGGCCAGCTGGGCGCCATCGGCGACCTTGCCGGTGGAGTCCTCGATCAGCTGCTTGATCTCGCGGGCCGCGGTGGCCGAGCGCTGGGCCAGCGCCCGCACCTCGGAGGCGACCACGGCGAAGCCGCGGCCCTGTTCGCCGGCACGCGCCGCCTCGACCGCGGCGTTGAGCGCAAGGATGTTGGTCTGGAAGGCGATGCCGTCGATCACCGAGATGATGTCGGCGATCCGGCGCGAGGAGGCCTGGATCTCGCCCATGGTGCTGACCACCTGGCCGACCACCTGGCCGCCCTCGGAGGCAACGCCGGCAGCGCCGATGGCCAGCTGGTTGGCCTGGCGCGCGTGCTCGGCGTTCTGCTTGACCGTGGAGGTGATCTCCTCCATCGACGCGGCGGTTTCCTCCAGGTTGGCGGCCTGCTGCTCGGTGCGGCGCGACAGGTCGTCGTTGCCGGCGGCGATCTCGGTGGCGCCGGTGCTGATCGCGGCGGAGGCGTCGCGGATCCGGCTCACGATCGTGGCCAGCTGTTCGACCGTGGCGTTGGCGTCGTCGCGCATCTGCGCGAACACGCCGCGGAACTCGCCTTCCATGCGCACCGTCAGGTCGCCCTGGGCCACGGTGCGCAGCAGGGCGGAGAGCTGGTCCAGGTTGCGCTCGGTGGTCTCCATCAGCAGGTTGAGCCCGGCCACCATGGCGTGGAACTCGTGCTGGAAGGCGCCGGCGTCGCCACGCTGGGAGAAGTCGCCGGCCGCCGAGGCCGCGACCAGGCCCTGGATCTGGGCGTTGATCGCGGCCAGGTTGCGCTTGCAGGTATCCATGGCCTCGGTGATCGCGGCGCGCTCGCCGGGCAGGCGGTCCATGTCCTGGGACAGGTCGCCGACCGCGTACTGGCGCATCACCTCCACCGCGCGCAGGGTCACGGCGATGTGCTGGTGCACCAGCGCGTTGGCGTCGCGCACCATCAGCCCGTAGTCACCGGGGAAGCCGCTGTCGTCGATGCGGTAGCTGGTCTCGCCGGCCTCGTGCCGGCGCGCCATCTCGCGCTGGGCCTCGATCACCGCGCGCAGGCGCTGCTGCATTTCCTCGATGGAGTCCAGCATCTGGCCCATCTCGTCCTTGCCGTGCTCGCCCATGCGCACGTGCAGGTTGCCGCTGGACACGCCGCGCACCGCGGCCAGGGCGCGGTTGGCCGCGTCCAGCACCGAGCCGCCGATGGCCCAGCCGGCGAACAGGGTGATCAGCACCAGCAGGCCGCCAGCCACGGTCATCACCGCGGTGAACTTCAGCGCCTGCACCTGCGGCACGTCCAGGTAGGTGCCGGTGGCGACCACCCAGCCCCAGGGTTCGTACAGCGCGGCGTAGGAGCTCTTGTTGACGTCGCGGTCGGTGCCCGGCTTGGCCCAGGCGTAGTCGACGAAGCCGCCGCCGGCCTCGGCCGCGCGCACCAGGGCGGGGAACACCGCCTTGCCCTCGGCGCTGGCCACCTCGGCCACCGGCTTGCCTTCCAGGTCCGGGCGCTGCGGGTGCATCAGCATCCGCGACTGGCGGTCGAGCACGAAGACGTAGTCCACGCCGCCGGAGGCGCGCATCACCCGCAGTGCGTCGAGCGCCGCGGTCCTGGCGGCGGCTTCGTCCATCTGTCCGGCCTCGGCTTGCGCGGCGTACTGGCCGACCACGCCCAGTGCCATCTCCGCCTGGGTGCGGGCCGCGTGGCGGTGGGCGTCGGTCAGGTCCAGGTACTGCAGGCGCGCGGCCACCACCGACAGCGCGATGATGCCCAGCGCGACGAACGCCGCCTGCATCAGGAATTTGCGCTTCATCGAATGGTTGGCGAGGAACCGGCGGAGCAGGGACGGGACGTTCATTCGCGCGGACTTCTACGGGTTGCCGGCTATATCGGCCGGAACCGGGGATTCTTTCGTGGAAGGGGCAAAAAACAGGGGCCCCGGACGTGCCGGGGCCCCTGCCTGTGGCGGACGCGGCCCGGGCTCAGAACTCGGCCCAGTCGGCCTCGTTGATCACCGTGGCGGCCTGCGGGCTGCGGCCGGCCGGGCGCGCGGCCTGGGCCTTGTGCACCGGGAACGGCACGGCCACGGCGGCCGGCGCGGCGGCCGGGGACGGCACGTCCAGCCCGCCCTGCAGCCTGAACACCGCGATGGCCTGGGCCAGGCCGGCGGCCTGTTCCTCCATCGAGCGGGCCGCGGCGGAGGCCTCCTCGACCAGGGCCGCGTTCTGCTGGGTGGTCTCGTCCATCTGCACGATGGTCTGGTTGACCTGCTCGATGCCCGCCGCCTGCTCCTGCGAGGCGGCCGAGATCTCGGCCATGATGTCGGTCACGCGCTGCACCGAGGCCACGATCTCGCCCATGGTCTTGCCGGCCTGCTCGGCCAGCTGGGCGCCATCGGCGACCTTGCCGGTGGAGTCCTCGATCAGCTGCTTGATCTCCTTGGCCGCGGTGGCCGAGCGCTGGGCCAGCGAACGCACCTCGGTGGCGACCACGGCGAAGCCGCGGCCCTGCTCGCCGGCGCGGGCCGCTTCCACCGCGGCGTTGAGCGCCAGGATGTTGGTCTGGAAGGCGATGCCGTCGATCACCGAGATGATGTCGGCGATCTTGCGCGAGGCGGCCTGGATGTCGGCCATGGTCGAGACCACCTGGCCGACGACCTGGCCGCCCTGCGAGGCGACCGAGGCGGCGCCGATCGCCAGCTGGTTGGCCTGGCGGGCGTGGTCGGCGTTCTGCTTGACGGTGGAGGTCAGCTCCTCCATCGAAGCGGCGGTTTCCTCCAGGTTGGCGGCCTGCTGCTCGGTGCGGCG
>NZ_ALIP01000071.1:0-450 GCF_000283075.1 Pseudoxanthomonas sp. GW2 | reverse complement strand
GCCTCCGGCGCGCAGCCGCTGGACCTGCCGGTGCCGCAGGTGGAGGGCGCCCAGGTGTTCGCCGAACGCGCCGAGACCACCGAGCGCTTCGTCGACGGCCGGCCGCAGCTGACCGTGGTGCGCCGCTTCGCGGTGGTGCCGCTGCGCGCGGGGCCGCTGCGGATCCCCGGCCTGGCGGTGGACTGGTGGGATGCAGGCGCCGGGCAGGCGCGCCAGGCGACCCTGCCGGACCTGGAACTGGAGGTGGCCGCGGCCGCACCCGGGCGCGCCCTGCCGGCGCCGGACGGGGCCGTGCCGGCGCCGGCAGGCGAGACCACCCAGGCGTTGCCGGCGACCCTGGCCGGACCCGCCGAAGGCGCCGCCTGGCGCTGGCTGGCCCTGGTCCTGGGCCTGCTGTGGCTGGCCACCCTCGGCTGGGCGCTGTGGCTGCGCGCGCGCCAGCGCCGCCGC
>NZ_ALIP01000070.1:0-516 GCF_000283075.1 Pseudoxanthomonas sp. GW2 | reverse complement strand
CCGCCTGCGCCACCGGCTTCGGCGAATGGCCGATGTACCTGCGCACCCGCAGCGTGCTGCCGCTGGCCGGCGGCCGGCCGCGGCCGCTGGCGGCGTTCGCCGGGTTGCGCGTGCACGCGGTCGCCGGGATCGGCAACCCCGAACGCTTCTTCGATACCCTGCGCGCGGCCGGGATCGGCGTGGTCCCGCATGCCTTCGCCGACCACCACGCCTACCAGCCGGCGGACCTGGAGTTCGGCAACGACCTGCCGGTGCTGATGACCGAGAAGGACGCGGTGAAGTGCGCCGCCTTCGCCGACGAGCGCTGCCACGCGGTGCCGGTGGACGCCGAACTGCCGGCCGCGTTCTGGGTGGCGCTGCTGGACCGCCTGGGCTCGCCGCCGCGCGAAGGCTGAAGGCCGCATCCGGCCGCCGCGGCGGCCGTCCTGGACAGATCGCACGACCGGAGAACGTCATGTCGCAACTGGATTTCGTGGTCGCCGTGCCGGCCCGCTACGCCGCCAGCCGCCTGCCGGG
>NZ_ALIP01000069.1:0-29804 GCF_000283075.1 Pseudoxanthomonas sp. GW2 | reverse complement strand
GCCCCGCCGCCCCCCTTTCCCCGCGCATGGCCCGGCCATGCGCGTTCCCCTCCCCACCGGCAAGCAGATGAGTTCCACCCACACCCCACGCCTTTCCAGCGCCGCGCTAGCGCGGCTCCCGGCCGGCATCGCCGTCCCCGCCTACGACCGCGCCGCCACCCGCATCGGCATCGTCCACTTCGGTCCCGGCGCCTTCCATCGCGCCCACCAGGCGGTGTACCTGGACGACCTGCTGGCCTTGGATCCGGCGTGGGCGATCAGCGCGGTGTCGTTGCACAGCGCCGGCGTGCGCGATGCGCTGGCGCCGCAGGACGGCCTGTACACCCTGGTGTTGCTGGGCGAACAGCCGGCGCTGCGGGTGGTCGGTTCGATCCGCGAGGTGTTGTGCGCGCCGCAGCAGCGCGAGGCGGTGGCCGCGCGCCTGGCCGATCCCGACGTGCGCCTGGTGACCCTGACCATCACCGAGAAGGGCTATTGCCTGTCCGCCGACGGCGTGGATGCCGCGCATCCGGACATCGCCCACGACCTCGCCAACCCGCAGGCGCCCGTGTCCGCCATCGGCTGGCTGGTCGAGGGCCTGCGCCTGCGCCGCGCGCGCGGCCTGCCGGCCTATACCGTGCTCAGCTGCGACAACCTGGCCGACAACGGCGGCCGCCTGCGCCGCGCGGTGTTCGATTACGCCGGTCGCGTCGATGCGGAGCTGGCGGAGTGGATCGCACGCGAGGTCGCCTTCCCGCGCTCGATGGTCGACAGCATCACCCCGGCCACCGACGACGGTGTGCGCGCGCAGGTGCAGTCCGCGCTGGGCGTGGCCGACGCCTGGCCGGTGCAGCGCGAGCCGTACACGCAGTGGGTGGTGGAGGACGATTTCCGCAACGGCCGCCCGCCGCTGGAACGCGCCGGCGTGGTGATGAGCGGCGACATCGCCGGCTACGACCGCGCCAAGCTGCGCCTGCTCAACGCCCCGCATTCGGCGCTGGCCTACCTCGGTTCGCTGATGGAGCTGGAAAGCGTGGCCGAGGCCATGCGCGATCCGGTGCTGGCGGGCTTCGTCGAGCGGCTGATGCGCCAGGACATCGTGCCTTCGCTGCAGCGGCCGGAGGGCTTCGATCCGGAGGCCTATGTTGGCGCCATCCTCGCGCGCTTCCGCAACCCGGCCATCCGCCACCTGCTGGCGCAGATCGCCTGGGACGGCTCGCAGAAGATCCCGGTGCGCCTGCTGGGCACCATCGCCGATGCGCTGGCCGCCGGCCGGCCGATCGACCGCCTGTGCCTGCCGGTGGCCGGCTGGCTGCAGTTCGTGCGCCGCCAGTCGGCCCGCGATGTGGCGATCGTCGATCCGCTGGCGGAGACGCTGGCGCAGATCGGCAAGGCATGCACGGGCGATGTTGCCCGGGACGTGAACGCGTTCCTCGCGCTGGACGGCGTGTTCGGTACGCTGGCGGGCGACGCGCGTTTCGCCGCCGCGCTGGGCGAGGCCTACGCCGCGCTCGATCCGGCCACGCCGGAAGCGGTGCGCCTGGCGCTGGCGGCAGCCTAGCCGGATCCGCTCCCCCCAACCGTCGAACAGTGGAGTGCCCATGACCGCAAGCCTTACCCGCCACGCCACCGCCGACGGCCCCCGCTGGGCCCTGGACGGCCGCTACCTGCCCGCGGGCTTCAGCCTCGCCGCCTGGCTGGCGTTGCCGGCGCCGGCGGCGCAGGCGGCGCTGCACGATGCCGCCACCGGCGAAGCCGCCGACGGCCCGCTGCTGGCGCCGATCGAGGATGCCCAGGAAGCCTGGGCCAGCGGCGTCACCTACCTCAGCAGCCGCATGGCGCGCGAGGCCGAGTCGCAAAGCGCGGACGTGTACCAGAAGGTCTACGCCGCGCCGCGTCCGGAACTGTTCTTCAAGGCCGCCGGCTGGCGTACCGTCGGCCATGGCCAGCCGATCCGGGTGCGCGGCGACAGCCACTGGAACGTGCCCGAGCCGGAACTGGTGCTGCTGCTCGACGCCGACGGCGCGATCCGCGGCTACAGCGTGGGCAACGACGTGTCCTCGCGCAGCATCGAGGGCGAGAACCCGCTGTACCTGCCGCAGGCCAAGGTCTACGACGGTTCCTGCGCGATCGGCCCGGCGCTCCGCCTGTGCCCGGCCGCGGCCATGACCGACCTGGCGATCGGCCTGCAGATCCTGCGCGGCGGCGCGGTCGCCTTCTCCGGCCAGACCCGCACCTCGCAGATCAAGCGCGGCCTGGACGAGCTGGCCGGCTACCTGTTCCGCGAACTGTCCTTCCCGTTCGGCGCCTTCCTGTTCACCGGCACCGGCATCGTGCCGGACGAATCCTTCACCCTGCAGTCCGGCGACGTGGTACGCATCGAGATCGACGGCCTGGTCCTGGAGAACCCCGTGCAATGAGCAAGTCCAACCTGCAACCCATCCTGCTCGACGGCCGCTGGGTCGCGGCCAACGCGCCCACCGGCAGCTTCCGTGCTTTCGACCCCTCGCAGAAGCTTGAGATCGACAGCCACGACTTCCCCGTCTCCGGCTGGGAAGACCTCGACGCCATGCTCGAAGCCGGCAAGCGCGCCGCGGCCGAACTGGCGCGCCTGCCCGGCGAGCGCATCGCCCAGTTCCTGGAGGCTTTCGCCGCCGGGATCGAGGCGCGCGCCGAGGCGCTGATCGAGTCCGCGCACCGCGAGACCGGCCTGCCGGTGGAGCCGCGCCTGCGCAAGGCCGAGCTGCCGCGCACCACCGGCCAGCTGCGCCAGGCCGCGCAGGCCGCGCGCGACGGCAGCTGGGCGCGGCCGACCATCGACACCGCCAACAACCTGCGCTCCATGCATGCCCCGCTCGGCGGCCCGGTGGTGGTGTTCGGCCCCAACAACTTCCCGTTCGCGTTCAACGGCGTGTCCGGCGGCGACTTCGCCGCGGCCATTGCCGCGGGCAACCCGGTGATCGCCAAGGCGCATCCGGCGCATCCGCATACCTCGCTGCTGCTGGCCCAGGCCGCGGCCGAGGCGGTGCAGGCCAGCGGCCTGCCCTCGGGCACGGTGCAGATGTTCTTCCACACCTCCAACGAGCTGGGCCTGCGCCTGGTCACCGACCCGCGCACCGCGGCCATTGCCTTCACCGGCAGCCGCCCGGCGGGCATGGCGATCAAGGCCGCGGCCGATGCCGCGGGCAAGCCGGCCTACCTGGAGATGTCCTCGGTCAACCCGGTGTTCATCCTCGCCGGCGCCCTGCGCGAGCGCGGTGCGGCGATCGCCGCCGAACTGGCCAGCTCCTGCGCCATGGGTGCCGGCCAGTTCTGCACCCGCCCGGGCATCGCCGTGCTGCCGCCGGGCGAGCACACCGACGCCTTCGTCCAGGAACTGCAGCGGCTGACCGCGGCCACGCCGGCCGGCGTGCTGCTGACCCCGCGCGCGCCGGAAGCCGTGGCCGAGGCGGTGGCCGCGCTGCGCGCCGCCGGCGCCGAACTGCTGGCCGGCGGCGGCATCGCCGAGGAAGCGGCCGGCTACGCCTTCCAGCCGACCCTGCTGCGGGTATCCGGCAAGCGCTTCCTCGAGGCGCCGCACGAGCTGCAGAACGAGGCCTTCGGCCAGGTCTGCCTGCTGGTGCTGGCCGAGTCGGAAGAGCAGATGCTGCAGGTCGCGCATGCGCTGGAGGGCAACCTGACCGGTACCATCTACAGCGACACCGCCGGCTCGGACGATGCGCAGTACGACGTGATCGCGCCGGTGCTGCGCACCCGCGTCGGCCGCCTGATCAACGACCGCATGCCCACCGGCGTGGCGGTGTCGCCGGCGCAGAACCACGGCGGCCCGTATCCGGCCACCGGCCACCCGGCGTTCACCGCGGTCGGCATCCCGGCCTCGCTGCTGCGCTTCTCCGCGTTGCACAGCTACGACAACGTGCGCCCGCACCGGCTGCCGCCGGCGCTGCGCGATGCCAATCCCACCGGCACCCTGTGGCGCCTGGTGGATGGCAAGTGGACCACCGCCGACGCATGAGGTGAACGATGCAGGCTGATGCCCTCGACGCGATCCTCGGCGACGGAACCGCCCTGGCGGAAACCCGTACCTCCGGCGAGGGTCCGCCCGGGCGCCTGCCGATCGACGATACGATGCTGCGCCAGGCGCCCAGCGGGCACCTGTTCGGCATGACCCAGAATGCCGGCATGGGCTGGCGCGCCAGCGAGATCGCGCGCGATCCGTACCTGATCGTCAGCACCCAGGGTGGCCTGCGTGCCGGGGACGGCCAGCCGGTCGCACTCGGCCTGCATACCGGCCACTGGGAGATCGACCGCCTGGTGCGCGCCGCCGCGGAAACGTTCGCCGGCCACGGCGGCCTGCCGTTCTCGGTGATGTGCTCGGATCCGTGCGATGGCCGCACCCAGGGCACGACCGGCATGTTCGACAGCCTGCCGTACCGCAACGACGCGGCGATGACCATGCGCCGCCTGGTGCGCTCGCTGCCCACGCGCCGCGGCGTGCTGGGCATCGCCACCTGCGACAAGGGCCTGCCGGCAATGATGCTGGCCCTGGCCGGCTGCGGCGACCTGCCCGGCGTGATCGTGCCCGGCGGCGTGACCCTGCCGGCGCGCGGCGCCGAGGACACGGCCAAGGTGCAGACCATCGGCGCGCGCTATGCGCATGGCCTGATCGACCTCGAACACGCCGCGGCCATGGGCTGCCGCGCCTGCGGCTCGCCGGGTGGCGGCTGCCAGTTCCTCGGTACCGCCGCGACCTCGCAGGTGATCGCCGAGGCGCTGGGCATCGCCCTGCCGCACAGCGCACTGGCGCCTTCCGGCGAGCCGGTATGGCTGGACATGGCGCGGCGCTCGGCGCTGGCCCTGGTGCGGCTGGCCCAGGCCGGCACGCCGCTGTCGGCCATCCTCACCCGCAAGGCGGTGGAGAACGCGCTGCTGGTGCATGCGGCCTTCGGCGGGTCCACCAACCTGCTGCTGCACGTGCCGGCGATCGCGCGTGCCGCCGGACTTGCCGCGCCGACGGTGGCCGACTGGACCGCCGCCAACCGCGCCACCCCGCGCCTGGTCGACGCCCTGCCCAACGGCCCGCGCCACCATCCCACGGTGCAGGTGTTCATGGCCGGCGGCGTGCCCGAGGTGATGCTGCACCTGCGCGACATGGGACTGCTGCACCTGGACATCCCCACGGTCAGCGGCCGCACCGTCGGCGAGAACCTGGAATGGTGGGAGCACAGCCAGGCACGCCGCATCGCGCGGCAGCGGCTGCGCGAGCTGGATGGCGTCGATCCCGGCAACGTGATCATGGGCCCGGATGCGGCCCGCGCCGCCGGGTTGACATCTGCACTGGTGTTCCCGGTCGGCAACCTCGCGCCGGATGGCTCGGTGATCAAGGCCACCTCGATCGATCCTTCCGTGGTCGACGCGGACAACGTCTACCGCCACACCGGCAGGGCGCGGGTGTTCGCCAGCGAGCACGAGGCCATCGCCGCGATCAAGGCCAGGGGCGAGGGCGCGGTGGTGGCCGGTGACGTCGTCGTGCTGGCCGGCTGCGGTCCGGCGGGTACCGGGATGGAGGAGACCTACCAGCTCACCTCCGCGCTCAAGTACCTGCCCTGGGGCAAGCACGTGCCGGTGCTGACCGATGCGCGTTTCTCCGGCGTTTCCACCGGCGCCTGCATCGGCCATGTTGGGCCGGAGGCGCTGGCCGGCGGACCGATCGGTCGCCTGCGCGATGGCGACCTGGTGCGGATCGTGATCGACCGCAACACGCTGCAGGGGAGCATCGACTTCATCGGCACCGACCAGGCGAACGCGCTGTCGCCGGAGGAAGGCGCGAAGGTGCTGGCCTCGCGCCCGGTGCATCCGGCCATCGCGCCGCATCCGAAGCTGCCGGCCGACACCCGGCTATGGGCCGCGCTGCAGGAAGCCAGCGGCGGGACCTGGGGCGGTTGCGTCTACGACGTGGACGCCATCGTCGAGACCCTGCGCGCCGGCCGCGAGGCGCTGGCGCAGCGCCGCGCGGCAACGGAGGGCTGATCCCGCGCGCCCGCACGAACCGATCGCGCCGGCCATGGCCGGACGTCGTACCACTCACTCCCGGGGAGTTGCTGGATGGCCACGTTCCTCATCATCGCCGCCGCCATCGCGCTGCAGATCCTGCTCACCGCGCGCAAGCTGAGCCCGTTCCTGTCGCTGCTGGTGGTGGCGATCCCGATGGGCCTGGCCTTGGGCATCGCGCCGCAGGACCTGGTCAGGACCATCGATGCCGGCGTCGGCAGCACGCTGGCCGGGCTGGCGCTGGTGATCGTGCTCGGCGCGATCCTGGGCAAGGTGCTGGAGGAAAGCGGCGCGGCGGAAAAGATCGCCACCACCCTGATCGGCGCCTTCGGCGAGCGCAACATCCAGTGGGCGCTGCTGCTGACCGGCTTCCTGGTCGGCATCCCGCTGTACTTCAATGCCGGCTTCATCATCCTGGTGCCGCTGGTCTTCTCGCTGGCGCGACGCACCGGCCTGCCGATCCTGCTGCTGGCCATCCCCACCGTGGCCTCGCTGAGCACCACCCACTGCTTCCTGCCGCCACATCCGGGACCGGTGGTGCTGGTGAATGCCTTCGGCGCGGACATGGGCCGCACCCTGCTGTACGGCCTGGTGATGGCCGTGCCGGCGGTAGTGATCGCCGGTCCCTGGCTTTCGCGCCGGCTGAAATCCATCAACCCGCCGCTGCCGGACCTGTTCAACGGTCCGGAAGATGGTGCGCGCGGCGAGCTGCCGGGCGCGCCATGCTCGTTCCTGATCGCGCTGTCGCCGGTGCTGCTGATCAGCGTCTCGGTGGTTGCCGACGGCCTGCTGCCGGAAGGCCTGGTGCGCACCGCGCTGCTGTTCCTTGGAAACCCGACCGTGGCCCTGCTGCTGTCGACCCTGCTGGCGTTCTGGTTCCTGGGCCATCGCCGCGGCGTGGGCCTGGAGACGCAGACGCGCTGGCTCAATGCCGCCATCGGCGGCATCGCCGTGATCCTGCTGATCATCACCGCCGGCGGCGTGTTCAAGCAGGTGCTGGTCGACAGCGGGGTGGGCGCGACCATCGCCGCCCTGGCCGGGCAGTGGCAGATGCCACCGCTGCTGTTCGCCTGGCTGGCCACCGCGCTGCTGCGGGTGATGATCGGCTCCTCGACCGTGGCGGTGATCACCGCCGCCGGCGTGGTGGGTCCGCTGGTGGAGAGCACCGGCGTGTCGCCGGAACTGATGGTGCTGGCGGTGGGCGCCGGCAGCGTGTTCGGCTCCCACGTCAACGACTCGGCCTTCTGGATGTTCAAGGAGTTCTTCGGCCTGTCCATGGCCCAGACTTTCCGCTCGTGGACGGTGATGGAATCGACCATCTCCGTGGTCGGCCTGGCCGGCGTGCTGCTGCTGGACCTGGCGCTGTAGCCCGCGCCGGCTACAGCATCATCTCCACCTCGAAGCATTCGCCGGGCGCGGGCAGGCGGCCCTCGCTCCAGAACCGCTCCAGCGCCGGACGGACCACGTCGATCGGGGTCGAGGCCCCGCGCCGGCGGCCAAAGCGGGCCAGGTTCCCCGCCTGCAGTTCCAGCATGCGCACGTCCTGGTCGTTGACCTTCTTCAGCAGTGGCCAGGCCAGCAGCCGGATCGCCCAGGCCGGGGCACGCCGGCCTTCCACGTGCAGTCCCACGAACACTTCGGTCGATCCGGCGTCGCGCGGGCTGAAGTGCAGGTCGAACAGGATCCGGCTGCCGTTGGCGTAGCGGTACTCCAGGCGCGCGCTGCCGGGGGCGGCGAACCATGCGCGCTCCATCGTGCGCTCGGACTCGAACAGCCGGTAAAGCAGCCCGGACTGCTTCGGCGTGCCGCGGTAGTCGACGGTGAAGCCTTCGCTGGTGGCCTGGAAACGGGCCCGTGCCGCCACCCTCCGGCTTTCCACCCGGACCAGGCCGGGATGGACGAAGTGGGTGTGCATCGGATCCAGGAAGTTCTCCATGGCATCGAGCACGTGCGCTTTCCAGGTGGTGCGCCACTGGAAGCGGCGCGTGGCCGGGTCCGTGCCGCGGACCAGCTCCGGCGGCGCAGGCTCGCCTTCCGTGCCAGGGCGCAGCCACAGGAAGCCGTCGCATTCGACCACCGGGAAGCTGCGTACCTTCACGCCAGGCAGCGGGGCGTGCGCGGGCAGGCCGGGCAGGTGGCGCAACCTGCCTTCGCGGTCGAACGACCAGCCGTGGTACGGACAGCGCAGCTGGCCATCGGCCACGCAGCCGGCCGACAGCGGCACGTGCCGGTGCGGGCAGCGGTCCTCCAGTGCGATCCAGCCGTCGCCGGCGCGGGCCAGGGCGATATGGGTGTCGAGCAGGGTCACGGCCAGCGGCCGCTCGCCCACCTCGCCGGTGCGTGCCACCGCATACCAGTGGCGGTACAGGTCCGGATGCCAGGTCAAAGTGCGAATCTCCGCAACAGGGGCGCACCGAGCCGGCAGCTGGCGGCCGAGAGCAGGTCCAGGGCGCGCTGCGCGCGCGCCGGCAGGTGGCGGGCGTAGACCGCGCTGTACTCGACCGCCGGGCGCCCGCCGCGCAGGCCTCCACGATCACCGCCGCGCCGCCGTCGCCGAACAGCGCGGCGGTGTCGGTGTCGTTCCAGTCCAGTCCCGCCGACGGCACCTCGCCGGCCACCAGCAACACCCGCCGGTAGCGCCCGACCGCGATCGAGGCGGCGACGAGGTCCAGGCCGGCGAGGAAGCCCAGGCAGGTGGCGTTGACGTCGAAGGCAGGGGTGTCGCTGTCCTCCAGGCCCAGGCGGCGCTGCACCAGGGCGGCAGTGCAGGGGATCGCCTGCTCCATCACCCCGCCCACGCTCACCACCGCGTCCAGCTCGCGGGCCTGCAGCCCGGCGCGGTCCAGGGCCATGCGCGCGGCCTCGGCGGCCATCAGCGAGGCCGGCTCGTCGGGGCCGGCGAAGTGGCGGTAGTCGATGCCCACGTGGCGCCGGGTCCAGCCGTCCGGCTTGCCCCAGTGCCGGTCGAACCAGGCCGAATCAACCCGCCGCGAGGGAACGTAGTACCCGGTGCTGGCGATGCGCAGGGGCAGGGGACGGACAGCGTGGGTCGCAGGCATTGGCAGTGTGGACGTGGAGTTGCGCGAAAGCCTCTCCGGCGCCGATCGAGGCGGCAAGGCCGGCCTGCGCAAGGCGCATCCACTGCCACGGAAGGTATCACTGGATGATACCTTGAGCCGATCCCGAGTCGAACGATCCGTCCATGTCCGCTTCCAAGCTGATCCTCGAGGCCGTGCGGACCCAGCTGCGCGCCCGTGGCATGACCTACCGCGACCTGGCCGCCCGGCTGGGCGTGAGCGAGCCGACGGTCAAGCGCGACCTCAGCCGCGGCACCTTCTCCCTGGCACGGCTGGACCAGATCTGCGAGGTGCTGGGCCTGGGCCTGGACGAGCTTCTGCGCGGTGACGGCGCCCCGCAGCTGATGACCGAGCTCAGCGCCAGCCAGGAGCAGGCGCTGATTGCCGACGCGCGCCTGCTGCTGACCACCTACCTGATCCTCAACGACTGGAAGTTCCCGCAGATCCTGGCGGCGTTCCGCATCGACGAGAACGAGCTGGTCTCGCTGCTGCTGCGCCTGGACGCGCTGAAGATCATCGACTACCGGCCGCCGCACCGGATCCGCAAGCTGACCGCGCGCAACTTCACCTGGAGGTGCAACGGCCCGGTGCACGGCTTCTTCCTGGAGCGGATCCTGCCGGAGTTCTTCGCCGCGCCGTTCGCGGAGCCGGAGGACGGCTTCCACTTCCTTGCCGGCATGCTGTCCGACGGCTCCATGCGCTACATCGCCGCGGAGATGGAGAAGCTGGCGCGCGAGTTCGCCCCCCTCGCCCGCCACGATTCGCAGCTGCCGCTGGCGGCGCGCAACGGCTGCAGCGCGGTGCTGGCCCTGCGCAAGTGGGAGTACTCGGAGTTCACCCGGATCCGGCGCTGAGCTCCCGCCCCGCGCGCGGCCGGTGCGCATGCCTGCCACGGCCGCGCGCGCCGGCTCCTCAGGCGACTGGCGCCGGCAGCATGGCTTCGCCCGGCAGCCCCGCGGCGGCCTGCTCCGCCCCGGCCGCCGACAGGTGCCGCAGCAGCCGCGACAGGGAGATCACGTCCTGGCGGTTGTGCGCCAGCACCCGCCGCAGCAGCCCGGCGCCGCCGCCGCGCAGGTAGCCCAGCCAGGCGGCGGGCGCCTCCGAGCCGGGCAGGTCGTCCTCGCGCACCACCTTCAGTACCTGGCGTTCGATCGTCGCCAGCCGGCAGTTCTCGTACACGCCGCGGTAGCGGCGGCGGGTGGGGTAGAGCAGGTCGACGTGGCGCAGCCCGGCGAACGGGTGCGCGCGTCGCGCCAGGCGGTAGCGGGTGGCCAGCAGCGGCGCGTCGTAGCACTTGCCGTTGTAGCTGCACAGCACCGTGCGCGGGCCGACCCAGCCGGCCAGCACGTCCAGCATCGCGGCCTCGGCGGACGTGCTGGCGATGGTCAGCTGGCGGATGCGCAGCTGGCCGTGGTGCCAGTCCGCCGCGCCGACCATGAAGGCGCGCGTGCCGGTGCCGCCGGCCAGGCCGGTGGTCTCGGTATCGAAGAACAGCAGGTCCGCCGGATCTATCGGCTCGCCGCGGTCGAAGCGGCCGTCGAAGGCCTGCGGCAGCGGCTCGTCGTGCAACCGTTCCTCGACCAGGTACAGGCCTGGCGCGATCTGCTCGCCGGGCAGCTGGCGGTCGCCACTGGCCGGCGTGGCCTGCGGCCGCGCGCGTACCCGCAGCAGGCTGCGCAGCTGGTCCAGGTCGGGGCTGGCCGCCGCGCCGGGCGTGGCCGGGGGCGTCGCCCGGCGCGGCGTGCTGGCTCCGGCCTGGCACTTGAGCTGCTGCAGTTTCGCCAGCGACAGGCTCATGCCGCCTCCAGCGCGCCGAGCACGCGCAGCGCCAGCGCCTTGGGCGCGGTCTCCTCGTCCTCCTGCGCGGCCAGCACCGGGCCGACGCAGGCCGGGCAGCCGGCACGGCAGTCGCAGCGTTCGACCAGTTCGCGTGCGCGCACCACCAGTTCGCGCTGGCGCTTCCACAGCGGCTCGCTCTGGCCCATGCCGCCGGGGTAGTTGTCGTAGAGGTAGACGGTGGGCACGAAGCTGTCGTGGCGGTCGGGATCGACCATGCTGCCGTCCAGTGCACGCAGCTGGCCGCGGCCGCGGCCGTCGCCGCTGGCGAACCAGGCGCCGTCGCCGCTGCCGACCGCCTTCTGCAGGTCGGCCGATTCGGCCATCACCGCGACCTTGGCGACCACGTGCAGGGCGTAGCCGGCGCCGAGGAAGCCGTCCAGCGCGTCCTGGCGGCTGGCGAAGCGCGCCTCCAGCTCGGCCTGTGGCAGCTGCCACCACAGCGCCGAGGTGTGCAGCTCCTGGTCCGGCAGGTTCACCGGGCCATAGCCGATGTTCTCGTGGGTGTAGTAGCGGATCTTCTTGTAGCCGGACACGCGCCTCACCACGTGCACCTCGCCGTGGTGGCAGGTGCCGGCGCCGGCAATCACGCCGTCGAAGCGCTCCAGCACCTTGAGCCTGGTGTAGTCGATCGCATCGGTGTAGTAGTCGACGTGGGTGCGGGTGACGTAGGCCTTGCGGCCCTCCCAGTCCAGCCGCTCCACCTGGTAGGGCACCGACTGCACCATGTGGATCGCGCCCTCGTAGAGCATCAGCGGCGCGGAGCTGAAATCGACCTCGGCGATGATCACCTGGCGGCCATCGGTGCGGTCGACCACCACGAAGTTGCCGTCGGCCACCGAGCGCAGGCTCACCGCGTTGGCCGGGTAGCTGTCGGCGATCCACTCCCAGCGCCCGCCTTCCGGATGCACCACGCCGTCCTCGGCCAGCAGCTGCAGGTACACCTCCGGCTCCACGCTGCCGAAGCGCTCGCCCTGCAGGAACGGCAGCTCGAACGCGGCGCAGCGGATGTGGTCGAGCAGGATCACCGGCTGGTCGGGGGCGATGCGGGCGTGCTCCGGCGGCGCGGCGGAGAAGAATTCCGGATGCCGCACCATGTACTGGTCCAGCGGGTCGGAGCTGGCCACCATCACCCCCAGCGAGGCCTGCCGGCGACGGCCGGCGCGGCCGAAGCGCTGCCAGGTCGCGGCCACCGAGCCCGGGTAGCCGTTGAGCACCACCAGGTCCAGGCTGCCGATGTCCACGCCCAGTTCCAGCGCCGAGGTCGAGACGATGCAATCGATGCGCCCGGCGCGCATGGCCTGCTCGGCCTCGCGCCGCTCGGTGGGCAGGTAGCCGCCGCGGTAGGCGCGCACCCGCGCCGGCTTGCGCGGATCGCTGTCGAACACGTCCTTCAGGTACTTGGTCAGCACCTCGACCATGGTCCGCGAACGCGCGAACACCAGGGTCTTGAGCCCGGCCTTGAGCGCGGCGCGCGCGATGCGGGTGGACTGCGAACGCGCCGAGGCGCGCAGGCCCAGGTCCGGGTTGACCACCGGCGGGTTCCACAGCAGCACGTGGCGGTCGCCGCTGGGCGCGCCGGATTCGGTGATCGCATGGACCTCGTCCTCCAGCAGCGCCTCGGCGTGTTCCTTCGGGTTGCCGATGGTGGCCGAGCACAGGATGAACTGCGGCTTCGTGCCGTAGAACGCGCACACGCGCTTCAGCCGCCGCAGCACGTTGGCCAGGTGCGAGCCGAACACGCCGCGGTAGCTGTGGATCTCGTCGATCACCACGTACTCCAGGCCCTCGAAGAACTGCGCCCACTTGGTGTGGTGCGGCAGGATCCCCTGGTGGAGCATGTCCGGGTTGGAGACCACGATGTCGCCGTTGAGGCGGATCGCCTGGCGCTGGTCGCCCGGGGTGTCGCCGTCGAAGGTGGCCGGCTTCAGGCCCAGGTCGCCGGCGCGGTTGAGCTCCAGCAACTCGGCCACCTGGTCCTGCGCCAGGGCCTTGGTCGGGAACAGGTACAGCGCCTTGGCCTTGCGCGTCATCACCGCGCTGACCACCGGCAGGGTGTAGCACAACGACTTGCCCGAGGCGGTCGGCGTGGCCAGCACCACGTGGCCGCCGCCGGCCACCGCCTCCCAGGCCTCGGCCTGGTGCGAATAGAGCTGTTCGACGCCGCGCGCACGCAGGGCCGCGGCCAGGCGCGGCGGGAGCTCCCGCGGCAGCGGTGCGTAGCGGCCCTCGCGCCCGGGCTGGACGAAGTGGCCGGTGACCCGGCCCTGGTACTTGCCGGCCAGGCGCAGGGCGAAGCTGGCGCCGTCGGGTCCGGGCACGGGCAGGGCGGGGCGGTCGAACGCGGTCAGGGGGGCTAGTTCGGGCATGGCGGCTCCAGCGTGGAGCGCGGGGTTGTACGCGGCTGCCGTCTCAATCCGTGCGACGCGGCGGCGGCCGACCTGTCCGCTTCAGGCTGGCGCACACCGCCGGGCCGCGGCACCATCGGCCGCGGGTAGACCCAAGGGGGGGAGATGCATGCGCAAGTCCATGTGCGCGCTGGCCGCGCTGGTGCTGGGCCTGGCCTGCGGCGGCGCCCGCGCCGACACCTGGCGCTGCTTCAACGACGTGGAGGTGACCTGCCTGGAGGATGGCTGCAGCGCCGCCAACAAGGGCGAGTTCACCCCCATGGACCTGGCCTTCGCCAGCGATGGCGGCCTGTCGCTGTGCGCCTACACCGGCTGCTGGGACGGCACCGGGCGGGTGCTGGCGACCTCGCCGTTCCTGGTGATCGCCGCGCGCCGGCTGCCGTGGTCCGATCCCCATGGCGGACCGGACCGCGAGCGCGACATCCTCGTGGCCTTCGATCCGGCCGACCGCATCGCCGTGGTCAAGGCCGGGGGCTGGGCGCATCCGCTGCGCTGCCAGCCCGGGCAGGCCGGCGGGGAAGGCTGAGCGCGGCGCCTACCTGCCCTGCGGCACCCGCAGCACCGCCTCCAACGCCGGCTTGGGCTGGCGCTGGCGGTCGAACAGCAGCGGGTAGTTGGTGCGGCCGGGGATCGGGTAGCCGTTCTTCCAGGACATGTCGTCGGCGATGCCCCACACCGCCACCCGCGCCAGCTTGTCGCGCTTGCGGTGGAACAGCGCGAACAGCTCGGCGTAACGGTCGGCCAGTTGGCGCTGCACTTCGTCCGGCAGTCCTTCGCGGTACGGGTCGAGGAAGCGCTTGAACTCGGGCAGCTGGAACTGCGGGTGCAGCATGCACTGGCCGATGATCTGGCCTTCCTTCGTCAGCGGCAGCACGTCCACGTCCAGCTCGGTGACCATCACCTTGACCCCGGCGGCGTGGTAGGCGTCGATGGCAGCCTCGATCTCGGTGAGCGAGGGGTAGTTGAGGCCCCAGTGGCCCTGGATGCCGACGCCGTCGATGCGGATGCCGTGCGCCCGCAGCATCTCCACCATGCGCACGATGCCGGCCACCTTCTCCGGGCGCCAGGCGTTGAAGTCGTTGTAGTACAGCTCGGCATCCGGTGCGGCCTCGGAAGCGAAGCGGAAGGCGTCGCGCAGCAGCGCATCGCCGTCGCCGCCGTAGGCGCGCACCCAGGCGGTATCGCGGTAGCGGCCATCCTCGCCGATCTGCTCGTTGACCACGTCCCAGGCATGCACCTTGCCGGCGTAGCGCCCGGCCACGGTGTGGATGTACTGGCGCAGGCGGCCGCGCATCGTCGCCGTGTCCGCCGGCCTGCCGGCGTCGTCCTGGAAGAACCAGTCCGGGGTCTGGTTGTGCCAGACCAGGGTGTGGCCGACGACGAACATGCCGTGCCTGCGGCCGAACCCGACGAAGGCATCGGCGCGTTCGAAGTCCCACCTGCCCGGCTCCGGGTGCAGGACCTCGGCCTTCATCGAGTTCTCCAGGGTGACGGCGTTGAAGTGCCGCACCGCCAGCGCCTGCTGCGCCGCGTCCTCGCCGCTGACGATGGCGTCGTTGACCGCAGTGCCGACCAGGAAGTCGTCGCGGTAGGCCTCCCTGAGCGTCTGCGGTGCGGCCAGGACGTTGCCGCAGGCCAGGGCCAGGGTGGCAAGCAGGGCGGTGCGGGGACGGATCATGGGCAGGCTCCGGTGGTCGACGGGATCGCCGCGCGCCGGGGAGGCGTCGCGGCGCGGGTTACAGCCTGTACGCGCGCTTGGGCAGGTGGTAGGCCAGGTCCACGGCGACCTCCGCGGCCTCGTCCTCGTCCAGCCGGTGCTCGGCCACCAGTTTGGCCAGCACCGCGCAGTCGATGCGGCGGGCCACGTCGTGGCGGGCGGGGATGGAAAGGAAGGCGCGGGTGTCGTCGTTGAAGCCGACGGTGTTGTAGAAGCCGGCGGTGCTGAGGGTCTGTTCGCGGAAGCGCCACATGCCCTCCGGCGCGTCGTGGAACCACCAGGCCGGGCCCAGGTACAGGCAGGGGTAGTGGCCGGCCATCGGGCCCAGCTCGCGCGAGTAGGTGCTCTCGTCGAGGGTGAACAGGATGAAGGTGAAGCCGGGCTCGTTGCCGAAGCGGTCCAGCAGCGGCTTGAGCGCGTGCACGTAGTCGGTGGCCAGCGGCAGGTCGGCACCGACGTTGCGGCCGTGGCGGGCGAACAGCAGCGGGTTGTGGTTGCGGTAGCAGCCCGGGTGCAGCTGCATCACCAGGCCATCGTCCAGGCTCATGGCCGCCATCTCGGTCAGCACCTGGCCGCGGAACAGCGCCGCTTCCTCGCGCGAGAAGCCGCCCTTGAGGATCTTCGCGAACAGGCGTTCGGCCTCGGCCCGCGACAGGTCCGCGGTCAGCGCGCTCTCGTGGCCGTGGTCGGTCGAGGTCGCGCCCAGCGACCTGAAGAAGGCGCGGCGGTTGCGGTGCGCGCGCAGGTAGCCGTCCCAGCTGTACACGTCCTCGCCGGTGATCGCGCCGAAGCGTTCCAGCGCGGCGGCGAACGCCTCGTGCTCGGGATCGACCACCTCGTCGGGGCGGTAGGCGGTCACCACCTTGCCCTTCCAGCCGCTGTCGCGGATCGCCTGGTGGTGGACCAGCGGGTCCAGCGGCCCCTCGGTGGTGGCGATCACCTCGATGTCGAAACGCTCGAACAGGGCGCGCGGGCGGAAGGCCTCGTCCTGCAGCGCGGCGGTGATGGTGTCGTAGTAGTGGTCGGCGGTACCGGCGTCCAGGCGCACGCGCAGGCCGAACACCTCGTGGAACACGTGGTTGAGCCACAGCGAGGAGGGCGTGCCGCGGAACAGGTGGAAGTTGCGCGCGAACAGGCGCCAGGCCTCGCGCGGGTCGACCGCGGCGCGGCTGCCGTCGGCGCGGGGGATGCCCAACGCGTCCAGGCCGATGCCCTGGCTGTAGAGCATGCGGAACACGTAGTGGTCCGGCACCAGCAGCAGCTCGGTGGCGTTGGCGAAGCTGGCGTTGCCGGCGAACCAGGCCGGGTCGGTATGCCCGTGCGGGCTGATGATCGGCAGCCCCTCGACCTGCGAATACAGGCGGCGCGCGATCGCGCGCTGGGTCGGATCGGAGGGGAACAGGCGGTCTTCGTGCAGGTGCAGCGGGCGGCCGGTGGTGCTCATGGATCTTCCGTGTCGATGCGGGTGGGTGGAGGACGCGCGCCGTCAGCGGCGCGCGCTTTCCGCGGGTCCGAGGGTGGTGGGGATGGGCCGGCGCGCCAGCTCGATGCGCTGGAACACCAGCGCAGGATCGACCAGCCACAGCTTCACCGTGTTGGCGCCGGCGCGCACGCGGTGGCGGGAACGGGCCACGTGCACGTTGTCGATCACCGCCGCTTCCCAGGCGGTGAAGTCCGGATCGCCGGGGCTGGGATCCAGGCGGATGTTGACCAGTTGCGGCGGCTCGTCGTTGACCGAGACCGCGTAGCGCAGGCCGCCGCGGTTGCGCACGTCCAGGGTCGGCGAGACCAGCACGCGCAGCTCGACCTCGCCGTCCTCGTGCATCACCACCGGGTATTCCAGGCGCGCGCCGTCGCCGCCGGGCACCAGCGGTTCGCCGGTGGCCGGCCAGGCGGCGACCGCCGACAGGGTGCGGCCCAGGTTGGGGATCACCTGCCACCGCCCGCCGGGCGGCGGCACCGCGCGCGCGTAGTGCTCGGCCTCGATCGCCACCACGCCGTCGCCCTCGACGAAGCCGCGCGCGCCGCGATGCTGCGGCGGCTTGTGCACCGGCACGGTTACGTAGACTTCGGTCCAGTCCTGGCCACGGATGTAGACCACGCCCTCGTGGCGGCCTTCCGGCAGGGCATCCCAGTCGATTTCCAGCTTGAGCGGCTGCTCGTCGGCCACTTCGCCGGAAGCCGGGGAAACCTTCAGCCACGGCGCGCGGCTGGTGGCGGTGAAGGCGATCGGCGCCTGGCCGCGGTTGAACACCACCACCTCGCGGGTCGGGGCGGCGACCGGATCCAGCTCCGGCAGGCGCGGGGCCTTGAGCAGGGCGGGGTAGGCCAGCGGATCGCCTTCCACCGCCACGCCGGTCACGCCCTTTTGCGGCGCGTCGACGCTGGCCAGCGCCGGCAGGATGTTGCGCGGCGGCGACTGCCAGTGGGTATAGCCGATCCGCGGCTGGCTCATCATGTGGATCCACTTGCCGCCGGCGATCTCCTGCTCGTACACGCGCTGCAGCTCGGCGTCGCGGGCGAACAGCTTGCGTGCCTGTTCGGCCCAGGCATTGGCCGAAGCGCGGCCCTGGGCGGCGTAGAGCCGGTTGCGCGCCACCGCCACGTGCAGGTGGTTGAGGTTGGCGCTGGCCAGCACCGGGTATTCGACCAGCTGGTACCAAGCGTCGCGATGGCTGGCCGGGATCCTCGGCGCCAGTGCCTGCACCTGCGCCACCAGCGCATCCCATTCGGACAGCACGCGCCCGGCCTCGCGGTCGTGGACCAGGCTCCAGGTGGCGGCGTCGATCAGTTCCGGCTTGCGCCGCGCGTTGAGCCGGGTATAGCGGGTGAGGATGTCACCGATGGCCTGCGCATGCGCCGGGCCGAACTGCTCGGCCGCCCAGCGCGCCGGGTAGGTCCTGATCCATTCCAGGTCGGCCGCGTCCGGATCCCAGGCCTGGTCGAGGAAGGCGCTGATCGGCAGTTCCTGCGGCTTGATGTCGCCGACGTTGACCACCCACAGCCGCTCCACGCCGTGGGCCCAGGCCAGGCGCATCTGTTCCCAGGCGCGTTCGACCTGGGTGGTGTTGAGCCACTTGTAGTTGCGCGGGCCGCCGACGTAGTCGAAGTGGTAGTACACGCCGTAGCCGCCGGGGCGCTTGTCGGCCGGGTCGGGCAGGCGGCGGATGTTGCCCCAGTTGTCGTCGGCGAACAGCAGGGTGACGTCGTCGGGCACGCGCATGCCCTTGTCGTAGTAGTCCTGCACTTCCTTGTACAGCGCCCACACCTGCGGCACCTGCTCCACCGGCTTGCCGGTGGCCTCGCCGATGATCCGGCGCTGGTCGGCCACGATCTGCTCCAGCAGCGCGGTGGCGGTCTCCTCGCTCATCGGCTCGTCGCCGTCGCCGCGCATGCCCAGGGTGACGACCGCCTCGCGTCCCTGCAGGCGCTCCACGCCGCCGCGCCAGAACTCCTGCAGCACCTGCGCGTTGCGGCGGTAGTCCCACGGGCCCTTGCCGTAGCGCGACCACTCGTCGTGCGCGCGCATCATCGGCTCGTGGTGGCTGGTGCCGATCACCACGCCGTAGGCGTCGGCGACTTCCGCATTCTTTGGATCGTCGTCGTAGAACGCGCGCGGCAGCCACATCGCCGGCCACAGGAAGTTGGCCTTGTGGCGCATGACCAGCTGGAACACGCGCTCGTAGAACTGGTGGTTGGTGCCGCCGAAGGTCGCCTTGCTCCAGCCGCCCAGGGCCGGGTCCTCGTCGTTGATGAAGATGCCGCGGTAGCGCACCTTGGGCGCGTCGACGAAGCGGCCCGGCGCGACGTGCAGGCTGGCGCGCCTGGGCGGCGGCACGTCGGCCCACCAGGTCCAGGGCGAGACGCCGATCCGGCGCGACAGCTCGTACAGGCCGTAGGCGGTGCCGCGGCGGTCGGCGCCGGCCACCAGCAGGGCGCGCTCGATGCCCGGCTCCGGCCGCTCCACCACCTGCAGCAGGTAGGCCTCCCACACGCCGCTTACGCCACCGGTATCAATCCGGTGTTCGCGGACGATGCGATCGACCCGCGGGCTGCGGCCCAGGGTGCCGGCGATGATCGCCAGCTTCGGCGTGGCGGCCTCCGCCGCCGGCCGCCCCGCGACCGCCGCCAGGTCGCCGCGCAGCGCCTCGGCGGCCAGCTTCACTGCCTCGAAGTCGCCCTCGTCCACCAGCACCGGTAGCGGGGTGCCGCGCTCGATCAGCGGCAGGCTGCCGGCGCTGCGGGCTTCGCACACCGCGGCCGGGGCGCGGCAGTCCTGACGCGCGAGCACCGCGCCCGGGATCAGGAGCACGGCGCCCAGCAGCAGGGCAAGGTGTCGCTTGGTCATCAACGTCTCTCTCGCATCGGCGGCCGCGGCCGGCGCACGTGGCACCGGGCGCGGCGTCAGTGGGGCACGCGCCGGCTCAGGAGCCGGGCGCGCGCGGGAGTTCGAAACGGGCCGGTTCCAGGCGCGGCGCCAGCAGGTGCACCACCAGCAGCGCGACCACGTAGGCCGAGCCCGCGATCAGGAAGATCGTGCCGTAGCTGCCGGTGGACTGCAGTTGCGCGCCGGTGAACAGCGACATGGCCATGCCACCCACCGCGCCGGCGAAGCCGCCGATGCCCACCACCGAGGCCACGGTCTGGCGCGGGAACATGTCCGAGGGCAGGGTGAGCACGTTGGCCGACCAGCCCTGGTGGCCGGCCATGGCCAGGCCGATCAGGCCCACCGCCAGCCACAGGTTGTCGACCTGGGTCACCAGCGCCACCGGCGCCACGCACAGCGCGCACACAAGCATCGCGCCCTTGCGCGCGCGGTTGAGGTTCCAGCCCAGGCGCACGAAGCACCCGGCCAGCCAGCCGCCGGCGATGCTGCCGAAATCGGCCATCAGGTACACCACGATCATCGGCGGGCCGATCTTGGCCAGCGACAATCCGTACTTGGAGGCGAGGAACTTGCCCAGCCAGAACAGGAACAGCCACCACACCGGGTCGGTGATGAACTTGGCGGCCACGAACGACCAGGCCTGGCGGTGGCGCAGCAGCCGCAGCCACGGCACCTTGACCGTGGACTCCGGCGGGTCGGAGCGGATGTGCGCCAGCTCGGCCGGCGACAGCTTCGGGTGCTGTTCCGGACTGCGGTAGCGCGCCAGCCACACCGCCAGCCAGGTCGCGCTGAGCACGCCGGTGCACAGGAACGCCGCCTGCCAGCCCCAGGCCACGGCCACCACCGGCACCATCAGTGGCGCGGCGATCGCGCCGATGTTGGAGCCGGCGTTGAAGATGCCCACCGCGAACGCGCGCTCGCGCTTGGGGAACCACTCGGCCACGGTCTTGACCGCGGCCGGGAAGTTGCCGGCCTCGCCCAGGCCCAGCGCGAAGCGCGCGACGATGAAGCCGAGCACGCTGGCCGCCAGCGCGTGGCCCATTGCCGCCAGCGACCAGATGCTGATCGCCAGCGCGTAGCCGATGCGGGTGCCGAAGCGGTCGATCACCGCGCCGGCGCACAGCAGGCCGATCGCGTAGGCGGCCTGGAAGGCGATGACGATGTAGCCGTACTCCAGCTCGCTCCAGCCGATCTCGTGCTGCAGGAACGGCGCCAGCACGCCCAGCACCTGGCGGTCGATGTAGTTGATGGTGGTCGCCGCCAGCAGCATGGCGCACACGCGCCAGCGGTAGCGACCGATGGATCCGGCGGCGGCCGGGCTGGCCTTGTTCACCGGTTACCTCCGCGCACCGCGCTGCTGCAGCGCAACACAAAATGTCTTTTACTGCGGCGCAGCATAAACCCTCCCGCGAAAGTGAACCGCATTGATATCGGTATCATTAACACAGCGGGATAACCATCACCAAGGCATCCGGCCGCAAAAACAGGGATGTCAGCGCTGTCATCCCGAGCCCGCAAAAGTCCCTTGAAAAACAGCGCTTTTCATCGTGCGCTGCAACATCCGCGCATTCAGCCAACACGCGCTTGCGTACGGTCTTCAGCGGGCGCTACCATCGCCGCCGCTCATGGTAGCGGTATCATCGATTTCAAACTGATATCGCCCGGTAGCGGAACCCACATACCAATCAGCGAAAGACACCGGTGGACTGCGGCACCCCCTTGAGTCGCGCCGCCGGCCACCAGAAACGGGAGGGAGTACGGTGAAGAAGCCTTGCAAGACAGAACTGTCGCGCGCCCTGGGCCTGCTGTGCCTGGCGCTTGCCAGCGGCGGCGCCATCGCGCAGGACAACGAGGCCGGCCAGGATGAGCAGGCCGTCCAGCTCGACACGGTGACCGTGCGCGGTTTCCGCCAGAGCCTGCAGTACTCGACCGAAGCCAAGCGTGACTCCACCGGCTTCACAGATTCGATCTTCGCCGAGGACATCGGCAAGTTCCCCGACACCAACATCGCCGAGTCGCTGTCGCGCGTGCCCGGCATCCAGCTCAACCGCGACGTCAACGGCGAGGGCTTGAACGTCGCCATCCGCGGCCTGCCCAACAGCTTCACCAAGACCACCATCAACGGCGCCTCGGTGGCGACCGCCTCGATCGGCCTGGATGCGACCAACCAGAACCGCGAGGTCGACCTCAACATCTTCCCGACCGAGTTCTTCAACCAGCTGACGGTCTACAAGTCGCCGACCGCGAACCTGCCGGAAGGCGGCGCCGCGGGCGTGATCGACATGCGCAACATGCGCCCGTTCGACATGCCGGGCACCCACCTGACCTACTCGCTGCAGGCCGACTACAACGACAACAGCGAGAAGGCCAGCCCGCGCGGCACCCTGATCGGCTCCTGGACCAACGCCGACGGCACCTTCGGCGTGCTGGCCGGCGTGACCTCGCAGCGCGGCAAGCTGGGCGTGGAGGGCTACGAGACCATCGGCTGGACCAACCCGAACCTGACCAACGCCCAGTGCGGCAGCGGCGGCGACCCGGCCGCCTTCCCGGCCCTCGGCCAGCCGTGCAATGTCACCGGTGGTAACGGTTGGCGCATCCCGGACGTGGTGCCGAACAACGCCGCCACCATCGCCGCCGGCCTGACCCCGGGCCAGGCGATCGACGCCGCCTGGCTGGAGGCCAACAACCCGGGCCTGAGCACCGCCCAGATCGGCGAAGCGCTGATCCCGCGCCTTGGCCGTCCGGTGCACATGTCCGGCGACCGCGACCGCGACGCCTTCCTCGGTTCGGTGCAGTGGCGCCCGAACGAGACCGTCGAGGCCTACGTCGACGTCCTGTACACCGAGGCGCACCGCACCAACCAGCGCCTGGACATGAACCTGGTCGGCCGCAACGGCGCGATGATCCCGCTGAACATGCAGCTGGACGCCAACAACGTCGTCACCAGCGCCACCTTCACCAACGCCCAGTTCTTCCTGGAAGCGCGCCCGTACGTCGAGGACGTCAAGTACTGGCACGTGACCCCGGGCGCGACCTTCTGGTTCGGCGCCGACCAGAACATCAAGCTGGACGTGCAGGCCAACGCCAGCCGCAGCTGGATGTTCCGCGAGTCGCCGACGATCCTGTTCAACTCGCCGTTCACCACGCTGCAGTACACCAACAACGGCAGCATCCCGAGCTGGACCACCGACATCGACCTCAACGACCCCAACCTGGGCTGGACCTGGGAGGGCGGCCGCGTGTGGGCCCAGAACGAGAAGCGCGTCACCGAGACCAGCGGCTTCCGCGCCGACCTGCAGCTGGGTGACGACCGCAACAACGTCAGCTTCGGCGTGGCGTGGGACAACAACAAGCGCCGCATCCAGGGCTTCGGCGACACCGGCAGCGGCTGGCAGCCGTACGCCTTCGACCTGGTCGACGACGCCAGGCTGGCCGACTACATCGTGCCGGGCCCGGCGGGCTTCGTCTCGGTGGACTACAAGCGCTTCATGCGCGACACCAACTACGCCCAGTACCGCGACGCGGCGGACGAGGCGGCCGGCCCGAACACCGGCGGCTCCACCGGCGGCTTCGACGAGACCACCAAGGCGGCCTACGTCATGGTCAACGGCGAGTCGGAGATCATGAACCGCGGCCTGCGCTACAACTTCGGCGTGCGCTACGTGACCACCGACCAGGAGATCAGCGGCCCGGTGACCATCGGCGGCAACCGCTTCTGGCAGACCCTGGACGGCGACTACTCCGAGTGGCTGCCTTCGTTCAGCGCCGCCTGGGACGTGGCCGACAACGTGGTGCTGCGCACCTCGGCCTCGCGCACCATGACCCGCCCGAACCCCAGCTCCATGCTGCCGGCGACCACCTTCACCGACATCTCGGCGCAGGTGGCCAACCAGGGCAACCCGGACCTGACCCCGTACATCTCCACCAACTTCGACATCGGTGGCGAGTGGTACACCGGGGCCGAGGGCTTCGTCGGCCTGACCTTTTTCAACAAGCGCGTGGAGGGCTACACCTACCAGGGCGTGACCACCCGTCCGTTCCGCAGCCTGGGCATTCCGTTCGAGGACCTGGTCGACTCGCAGCAGCAGGCGATCAACTCGCGCGGCGGCCCGGACGTGGCCACGGTCAACGTGCAGCAGCAGGTCAACGCCGACGCCGAGCTGGAGATCCGCGGCTGGGAGGCGATCTGGGTGCAGCCGCTGAGCGTGGTGCTGGAAGGCCTGGGCTTCATGGCCAACTACACCAAGCTGGACATCAAGACCCTGGGCCGCGACGCGGAGGCGCTGTCCAACAACGTCTACGGCGTCGCCCCGTCGCTGTGGAACGCCACCGCCTACTGGGAGAACGAGGTCGCCTCGGTGCGCCTGTCCTACACCTGGACCGAGGGCGCCACCGGCACCGGCCCGAACCAGCAGGGCATCCCGTTCGCGCAGATCTACGGCGAGGACCGCGGCCAGCTCGACCTGTCGGCCAGCTACACGCTGAAGAACATCAGGACCCAGCCGCAGCTGACCTTCAACGTGCTGAACCTGACCGGCGAGGAGCGCCGTTCGTACTTCGCGTTCCCGAACGCGGTGAACGACCTGTACGACCCGGGCCGGACCGTCACCGTGGGCATCCGCGGCACGTTCTGATTGCTGCGCTGCAGTAAGGATTGCGGCCCACCCGGCGCTCCGGCGCCGGCGTGGGCCGCGTCCTTTCCGGGGGCGGAAAACCCTTGGAAACAAGGCTTTTGCGCGCGTCCGCCAGGCCCGCGCGGAAGCGCCGCATGAGCGGTCAAGCAATGCCTGCGCGGACAGGCCGGCACGCGCCTTCCTTTCGGGTATGCTTCGAGCCCGATGGTAGCGGTAACGTGCAATGGGCACGCACCCGCCACCCATCCGGGAAGACAGTCCGGGTGGCATCTTCCACCCTCCAATCCAGCATCCGAGCCGGGGACGCATGAGCAGCCACAGCGAGATCCTTACCGTACGCGAGAAGGTCGGCTACAGCCTGGGAGACCTGGCGGCCAACCTGATCTTCCAGACGCTGATGACGTTCCTGGCGTTCTTCTACACCGACATCTACCGCATCCCCGCGGCGACGGCGGCGACCATCATCTTCGTGGTCGGCATGCTCGGTGCGTTCGTGTTCACCCCGCTGGTGGCGGTGCTGGCCGACCGCACCCACAGCCGCTGGGGCAAGTTCCGGCCGTGGATCCTGTTCACCGCGATCCCGTTCGGCGTGCTTTCGCTGCTGGCGTTCACCACGCCGGACCTCGGCCCGCAGGGCAAGGTGATCTACGCCGCCACCACCTACACCCTGCTGGTGCTGGTGTACGCGGCCAACAACCTGCCGTACTCGGCGCTCAGCGGCGTGCTCACCGGCGACATGGGCCAGCGCAACAGCCTGTCGGCCTACCGCTTCGTGGCGGTGATGATCGCGCAGCTGGTGGTGCAGTCGCTGCTGCTGCCGCTGGTGCTGATCCTCGGCGACGGCGACCGCGTGCAGGGCTTCCAGAACACCATGCTGCTGTTCGCCGTGGTCGGTACCGTGTTCTTCCTGGTCACCTTCCTCACCACCCGCGAGCGCGTGGTGCCGGCGCAGGAGCAGAAGACCCCGCTGCGCCAGGACCTGGCCGACCTGGTCGCCAACCGGCCGTGGCTGATCCTGCTGCTGGTGACCATCCTGGTATTCACCACCCTGGCGCTGAAGGGCGGCACCTACGTCTACTACTTCGAGTACTACCTCGACGAGCCGTCGATGGCGCGCTTCCTGCACGGCATCGGCTTCTACGCCCTGCTGGGCGGGATCAACTCGGCGCTGACCGGCATGGGCCTGGCGGGCTTCCAGCTGCCGGAGGACGCCACCACCGCGGCGTTCGGCCTGTTCAACGCCGGCGGCATCATCCTGATGGTGGTCGGCATCGGCTTCTCCAAGAAGCTGGCCGACCGCTTCGGCAAGCGCGACGTGTTCGGCGTGTTCCTGCTGCTGTCCACGCTGTTCATGCTGGCCTTCTACGTGATCCCGCCGCAGCGCATCGGCCTGGTGTTCCTGGCGCAGATCTGCCACGGCTTCTTCTACGGCGTCACCATCCCGCTGCTGTGGGCGATGGTGGCCGACGTGGCCGACTACTCCGAGTGGAAGAACCACCGCCGCGCCACCGCGATCATCTTCTCGGCCATCCTGTGCGGCCTGAAGGTGGGCCTGAGCGTGGGCGGCGCGCTGGTCGCCGGCATCCTCGCCCACCACGGCTACAACGCCGACCTGTCGGCGCAGGCCCCGGAAACCGTCGACGGCATCCGCCTGTCGGTCAGCCTGTACTGCTCGCTGCCGTTCCTGGCGGCGGTGGCGCTGCTGTTCTTCTACAAGATCAACAAGCCGATGGAGTCGCTGATCGAGCGCGAACTGGCCGAACGCCGCGTCGCCCAGGCCGCCTGACCGATCCGCCGCAAGCAACAAGGGAAAGAGAGAAATGGCCGACCGCGAATACACCGAGGCGGAGCTGAAGGAACTGGCCGGCAAGGCCATCTCCCAGCCGCTGGTGACCCACATCTACACCGCCGACCCCTCGGCCCACGTGTTCGAGGGCAAGCTGTACATCTATCCCTCGCACGACATCGAGACCGGCGCCGCGTTCGACGACGACGGCGGCCACTTCCAGATGGAGGACTACCACGTCTTCCGCCAGGCCTCCCCGGACGCCCCGGCCGAGGACTGCGGCGTGGCCCTGCACGTGAAGGACGTGCCATGGGCGGCCAAGCAGATGTGGGCCCCGGACGCGGCCTGCAAGGACGGCAAGTACTACTTCTACTTCCCGGCCAAGCGCGCCGACGGCATCTTCCAGATCGGCGTGGCCGTCGGCGACCGCCCGGAGGGCCCGTTCAAGCCGGAGCCGGAGGCGATCAAGGGCAGCTATTCGATCGACCCGGCGGTGTTCGGCGACGACGACGGCGAGTACTACATGTACTTCGGCGGCCTGTGGGGCGGACAGCTGCAGAAGTACCGCGACAACCGCTACGACGCCGCGCACGAGGAGCGGGGCGACGACGAGCCGGCGCTGGGCGCCCGCGTGGCGCGCCTGTCTGCGGACATGAAGCAGTTCGCCGAGGCCCCGCGCGAGGTGGTGATCCTCGACGAGGCCGGCCGGCCGCTGAAGGCCGGCGACCACGCGCGCCGCTACTTCGAAGGCCCGTGGATGCACAAGTACAACGGCACGTACTACCTGTCGTACTCCACCGGCAACACCCACCAGCTGTGCTATGCCACGGCCGACAATCCGTACGGTCCGTTCACCTACCGCGGCGTGATCCTCACCCCGGTGGTCGGCTGGACCACGCACCACTCGATCGTGGAGTTCGGCGGCAAGTGGTGGCTGTACTACCACGACTCCGTGCTGTCCGGCGGCGTGACCCACCTGCGCTCGATCAAGGTCAGCGAGCTGCACTACGAGGCCGACGGCAGCATCCGCACCCTGCACCCGTATGGCAGCTGAGGCCGCGTTCCCGGGGCCGCTCACCGAGCTGCCCCCCGGCCCACTGCTGACCCTCGCCCACGGCGCCGTCTCGATCGACGTGGCGCCGGCGGCCGGCGGCCGCGTCGCCCAGATCCGGGTGGACGGCGTCGAGCAGCTGGTCGGCTACGGCGAGTACGGTTCGGACGCGGCCATCGCCTGGGGCTCGTACCCGATGGTGCCGTGGTGCGGCCGCGTCCGCGACGGCCGTTTCCCGTTCGAGGGCCAGGCGTACCAGCTGCCGCGCAACCTCGGCGGCCACGCCATCCACGGCGTCGGCTTCGTCATGCCCTGGCAGGTGGTCGCGCAGTCGCAGCACGGGCTGGAACTGGCGCTGGAGTTGCCGCACGACGGGCGCTGGCCGTTCGGCGGCCATGCCCGCCAGCGCATCGTGCTGGAGCCGCGCGCGCTGTTGCTGGAGCTGGCGGTGAGCGCCGGCGCGCGGGCGATGCCGCTGACCTTCGGCTGGCACCCCTGGTTCCGCAAGCCGGAGCGGCTGGAGCTCGCGCCCAGCGCGATGTACCCGCGCGACGAGAGCCACATCGCCACCCTGCCGCTGGTGGCGCCGGCGCCGCCGCCGTGGGACGACTGCTTCATCAACACCGCGCCGGTGGTGCTGCACCGGGGCGGCCAGGTCCTGCGCCTGTCCTCCAACTGCGACCACTGGGTGGTGTACGACGGCACCGCGCATGCGACCTGCGTGGAGCCGCAGACCGGCCCGGCCGACGCCTTCAACCTCGGCGCGCCGCGGCTGCAGCCGGGGCAGCAGGCCTCGGCCTGGTACCGGATGGAGTGGGACTGAGGCCGACGGCAGCCGCCGGGCTCAGTCGTCCAGCAGCGCCTGGATCGCGGCGAAACCCGCGCTGGCGCGTTCCTTCTTGCGCTCGGCGTCGGCCACCGGGTCGGCGCCGTCGCGCTGCAGCTCCTCGGCCGGCAGTTCGTCGAGGAAACGGCTGGGCTTGAGCCGCACCTTCTCGCGGAAGCGCCGGGTCTCCCGGCTGTAGCTGAGCCACAGGCGCTGCTTGGCGCGGGTGATGCCCACGTACATCAGGCGCCGCTCCTCCTCCAGCGAGCCTTCCTCCAGCGCGGCGTCGTGCGGCAGGGTGCCGTCCTCGCAGCCGACGATGAACACGTAGCCGAACTCCAGGCCCTTGGCCGCGTGCAGGCTCATCAGCCGCACCTGGTTGCCGCCGTCGTCCTTGTCGTTGCGCGACAGCAGCGCCAGCTGCGCGGCCAGGTCGCCGGCGTTGGCGCCGCGCGGGCCGCCCTCGAACCATTCGGCCAGCTCCTCGAGGTTGGCCTTGCGCCGCTCGAACGAGGCCTCGTCCTTGCACTGCGCGCGCAGCTCGGCCAGCAGGCCGGACTTCTCGGCCAGGCGCCGCACCAGGTCGGCCGCGCTCAGCTTCGCCGAGTGCTCGCGCAGGTCGGCGATGGCGTCGTTGAACGCGCGCAGGCCGTTGGCCGCGCGCGGCGGCAGCTGCTGCAGCGCACCCATGGCCTGGGCCGCTCGCGACAGCGGCATGTGCTTGCTGGCGGCCAGCTCGGCCAGGCGCGCCAGCGAGGTGGCGCCGACCTCGCGCTTGGGCGACTGCACCGCGCGCAGGAAGGCGGCGTCGTCGTCCGGGTTGGCGATCACCCGCAGCCAGGACAGCGCGTCCTTCACTTCCTGGCGCTCCAGGAACGCGGTGCCGCCGGTCAGGTGGTAGGGCACGCGCAGCAGCTGCAGCGCCTTTTCCAGTGGGCGCGACTGGTGGTTGCTGCGGAACAGGATGCAGAACTCATTCCACGGCACCTGCCTGGCCTCGTGCAGGAACGCGATCTCGCCGGCGACCTTCTCCGCCTCGTGCTCGTTGTCGCGGCACTCCCATACCCGGATGCGCTCGCCGTCGGCCTGGTCGCTCCACAGCTTCTTCAGGTGCACGTGCGGGTTGTGCGCGATCAGGGCGTTGGCCGCGCGCAGCACGCGGTTGGAGCAGCGGTAGTTCTGCTCCAGCTTGATCACCTTCAGCTGCGGATAGTCCTTCTCCATCTGCAGCAGGTTTTCCGGGTTGGCGCCGCGCCAGGCGTAGATGCTCTGGTCGTCGTCGCCCACGCAGGTGAAGTTGCCGGCCGGGCCGGCGATCGCGCGCAGCAGCCGGTACTGGGCGTCGTTGGTGTCCTGGCATTCGTCCACCAGCAGGTAGCCGATGCGCTCGCGCCAGGCGCGGACGACCTCCTCGTTGCTCTCCAGGATCTGCAGCGGCAGCCGGATCAGGTCGTCGAAGTCCACCGCGTTGAAGGTGGACAGCCGCGCCTGGTAGCGCGCGTACAGCTTGGCCGCCTCCATCTCGCGGGTGGAGCGGGCCATGGCCAGCGCCTGCTCCGGCGACAGCCCGGCGTTCTTGGCCCGCGAGATCAGGTTGCGCGCGTCCTCGACCGAGTCCGGCTTGGCCCCCGGCATCAGGTCCTTGACCTGGGCGGCGGCGTCGTCGGCGTCGAAGATCGAGAAGCCGCGCTTGAGCCCGGCGGCCTCGTGCTCGATCTGCAGGAACTTCAGGCCCAGGGCGTGGAAGGTGCAGATGGTCAGGCCGTCGGCGGCGTCGCCCTTGATCCGCTTGGCCACGCGCTCGCGCATTTCCTTCGCCGACTTGTTGGTGAAGGTGATGGCCGCGATGCGCCGCGCCGGGTAGCGCCCGGAACCGATCAGGTGGGCGATCTTCTCGACGATGACGCGGGTCTTGCCGCTGCCGGCACCTGCCAGCACGAGCAGAGGACCCTGGTCATGCAGTACGGCGGCGCGTTGCTGGGGATTGAGCACGGCAGGAACGGTGTAACGGGCGGGGCATTCTACCCGGTGCCGGGCCCGGGGGCGGCGGCC
>NZ_ALIP01000068.1:0-1235 GCF_000283075.1 Pseudoxanthomonas sp. GW2 | reverse complement strand
TGAATCGCCCCGGCTTCTGTAGACACCCCGAAGCCTCAAATTGATTGCCGCTTTTCGAACTCTACCGGAGGCAGGCCATCGTTGTGCCCGTGCTGCCTGCGGGTGTTGTAGAACATCTCGATGTAGTTGAAGACGTCGGCCTTGGCCTCGTCCCGGGTGGCGTAGATCCGGCGCCTGATGCGCTCGCGCTTGAGGAGCTGGAAGAAGCTTTCGGCGACCGCGTTGTCATGGCAGTTGCCGCGGCGGCTCATGCTGCTGACCAGGCCGTGGGCTGTCAGGAAATCCTGCCAATCGTGGCCGGTGTATTGCGTTCCCTGATCGGAGTGAATGAGCAGTCCGGCGGGCGGCTTGCGGCGCCACACCGCCATCATCAACGCCTGCAGCATCAGGTCGGTGTGCAGGGTCGATCCCATCGCCCAGCCGACGATCTTCCGGGAGAACAGGTCCATGACCGCCGCCAGGTACAGCCAGCCTTCGTGGGTGCGGATGTAGGTGATGTCGGTGACCCAGGCACGATTGGCGGCTACGGGGTCGAACTGCCGTGCCAGATGGTTGTCTGCGACCACGACCGGCTTGCCTCCGCGCATGCCGGGTCGGCGGCGATAACCAACTTGCGCCCGCAAGCCTTCGCCACGCATCAGCCGGGCCACCCGGTGCTTGCCGCAGCGCTCGCCCAGATCACGCAAGTCGCGGGCAACCTTGCGGTAGCCGTACACGCTCCCGCTCTCCAGCCAGGACTGCTTGATCAGGCCCAGTACGCGCCGATCGTCCTTGGCCCGTGCCGACAGCGGCGCCCGACGCCAGGCGTAGTAGCCGCTGGGGTGCACGCCCAACACCCGGCACATGCTGCGCACCCGGAACTCCCGTTCGTGGTCGCGCATGAAGGCGTACTTCACCCGGACTGCTTGGCAAAGTACGCCGCGGCTTTTTTTAGAATGTCGCGCTCCTCCGTGACCCGGCGAAGCTCCGACTTGAGCCGGCGCAACTCGTCCGCCTGGTCCGCCGTCGCTGCCCGCTCGGGCCCGGACCGACCGTACTGCTTCCGCCACGTGTAGAGGCTGTGGATCGACACCCCCAGCCGATCGGCCACCTCTGCCACCGAGTGGCCGCGGTCCGTCACCTGCCTGACCGCTTCAACCTTGAACTCTTCCGTGTACCGCTTGCTGCTCATGGACACTCCTGCTGCTGCCGTGGATTATGGCTGCAAGGTGTCTACGAAACACGGGGCGATTCAC
>NZ_ALIP01000067.1:0-3985 GCF_000283075.1 Pseudoxanthomonas sp. GW2 | reverse complement strand
CCGGCGCCCCCGGCCGCCAGTCCGGCCCCGACCCTGGCCGCGGTGCCGGCCCCGGTGGCGCCGGCCGACGACGAGCAGCTGCGCGCCATGCGCGAGGAACTGGCGCAGATGCGCGCCATGATCGAGCGCGAGATGCACCGCCTGACCGACGAGCGCCTGCGCGGCTCGCCGGTGCGGCTGGCGGCGATGGAACTGATGGAGGACTACGGCTTCGACGCCGGGATCACCCGCGACATCGTCCTGGAACTGCCGGCCGACACCCCGATGCACCGCGGCCGCGGCCTGATGCTGGGCCTGATCTCGCGGCGCCTGCCGGTGTGCCCGGTGGACCCGCTGGAGGCCGGCGGCGTGATCGCCCTGGTCGGCCCCACCGGCGCCGGCAAGACCACCACCATCGCCAAGCTGGCCGCCCGCTTCGTGGCCGAGCACGGCCCGCGCGACATCGCCCTGGTCACCACCGACACCTCCCGCATCGGCGGTCGCGAGCAGCTGTACGGCTACGGCCGCCAGCTGGGCATCGCGGTGCACGAGGCCGACAGCGACGCGGCCCTGATCCAGCTGCTGCAGCGCCTGCAGGACTACCGCCTGGTGCTGGTGGACACCGCCGGCCTCGGCCAGCGCGACCGCGCCCTGGCCAACCAGCTCAACTGGCTGCGCGCCGCACGCAACGTCAGCACCCTGCTGGTGCTGCCGGCCAACTCCCACTTCGCCGACCTGGACGAGGTCGTGCGCCGCTTCGGCCCGGCCCGCCCGCAGGGCGTGGTCCTGACCAAGGTCGACGAGACCGGGCGCCTGGGCAGCGCGTTGTCGGTGGTCGTGGACCACCAGCTGCCGCTGACCTGGGTGACCGACGGCCAGCGGGTCCCGGAGGACCTGCACCGGGCCAATGCCGCCAGCCTGGTGCTTCGCCTTGAAGATCTGCGCCGGGCTGCCGATAAGCCGAACATCCCGGAGGCCGACCATGCCGTCGCCTGAGTCCCGCCCCGCAACCCCGAGCCCCTTCCGCCCGACGATGAACCACGCACCGCTCGCCCCCGTCCGCAGCATCGCCATCACCGGCGGCAAGGGTGGCGTGGGCAAGACCAACCTGTCGGTCAACCTGGCCGCCTCGCTGGCGGCGCTGGGCAAGCGCACCCTGCTGCTGGACGCCGACCTGGGCCTGGCCAACGTCGACGTGCTGCTGGGCCTGTCCCCGCAGCACACCCTGGCCGACCTGGTCGCCGGCCGCTGCGAGCTGGAGGACGTGATCCTGGAAGGCCCCAACGGCATGCTGGTGGTGCCGGCCGCCTCCGGGCGCCGGCACATGGCCGAGCTGCAGCCAGCCCAGCACGTGGGACTTGTCAATGTTTTCAATGACCTGCAGCGTGATCTTGACATTCTGGTTGTAGACACCGCCGCCGGCATCACCGACAGCGTGCTGACCTTCTGCCAGGCCGCCCAGGACGCGGTGGTGGTGGTCTGCGACGAGCCGGCCTCGATCACCGACGCCTACGCCCTGATCAAGGTCCTGTCCCGCGAGCGCGGCGTGGACCGGGTCCAGGTGGTGGCCAACATGGTGCGCAGCCCGGCCGAGGGCCGCGGCCTGTACGACAAGCTGTCGCGGGTATGCGAGCGCTTCCTCGGTGACGTCTCTCTGAACTTCCTCGGCGCGGTGCCGCAGTGCGACTGGCTGCGCATGGCGGTGCAGCGCCAGCAGGCCGTCGCCACCGCCTACCCGGCCAGCCCCTCGGCCCGCGCCATCGCCGAGATCGCCCGCCGCGCGGCGCGCTGGCAGGCGCCGACCGCCCCGCGCGGCAACATCGAGTTCTTCGTCGACCGGATGATCCGGCAAGGCGCGGTCGCATGAATGCCGTGGCCGAATACCGCGCCGTGCGCGGCAGCAACGACGACGCCATCACCCGGCATGCCGACCTGGTGCGGCGCATCGCCCACCACCTGGCGGCGCGCCTGCCGGCCAGCGTCGAGGTCGACGACCTGATCCAGGCCGGCATGATCGGCCTGATCGAGGCCAGCCGCAGCTACGACCCCGACCAGGGCGCCTCGTTCGAGACCTACGCCTCGATCCGCATCCGCGGCGCGATGATCGACGAGATCCGGCGCGGCGACTGGGTGCCGCGCTCGGTGCACCGCCGCGCCCGCGACGCCGCCGCCGCGGTGCGCGAGATCGAGCAGGCCACCGGCCGCGCCGCCGCGCCGCAGGAAGTGGCGGCCAAGCTGGACATGCCACTGCCGGAGTACCTGCGCCTGCTGGAGGACGCCTCTCGCGGCCAGGTGCTGAGCCTGGACTCCCACGTGGAAGACCACGGCGACGTGCAGGTCAACAGCAACAGCCCCACCCCGCAGCAGCTGCTGGAGCGCAGCGATTTCGGCCGCGAGCTGGCGGCGGCCATCTCCAACCTGCCCGAGCGCGAACAGCTGGTGCTGTCGCTGTACTACGAGCAGGAGCTGAACCTGAAGGAGATCGGCGCGGTGCTCGGGGTCAGCGAGTCCCGGGTGTGCCAGATCCACGGCCAGGCCGTGCTGCGCCTGCGCGGCCGCCTGTCCCAGTACGAATCACGTGATGCCGGTCTGGACGACGACTGAGCACGCAACGCCAAACGGAGCACGAAGTGAACAAGAACATGCGGATCCTGATCGTGGACGACTTCTCGACGATGCGACGCATCGTCAAGAACCTGCTCAACGATCTGGGCTACAGCAACACCGCCGAGGCCGACGACGGCCACACCGCGCTGGCGGCCCTGCGCGCGCAGCCGTTCGACTTCGTCATCACCGACTGGAACATGCCGGGCATGACCGGCATCGAGCTGCTGCGCAGCATCCGCGCCGACCCCAAGCTCAAGACCCTGCCGGTGCTGATGGTCACCGCCGAGGCCAAGCGCGAGCAGATCCTGGAGGCCGCGCAGAACGGCGTGAACGGCTACATCATCAAGCCGTTCACCGCGCAGACCCTCGAGGAGAAGCTCAACAAGATCTTCGAACGGCTGGCGGCGACGGCATGAGCACCACCGCATCCCCCGAGCGTGCGGCGCTGGTCCAGCGCCTGCACGACGCCCTGGAAGCCCTGGACCGCGGCGACGAAAGCGCACTGCGCGCCGAGATCGACGCCCTGGCCGCCGCCCGCACCCGTCCGCTCGTGCAGGGCCTCGGCCGGCTGGCGCGCGAACTGAGCCAGGCCCTGGGCGAACTGCCGGAGGTCCCCGGCGCCGACGACCATGGCGTGGAGGGGGTCGAACTGGACGACGCCTGCGCGCGCCTGGACCACGTCATCGGCATGACCGAGCAGGCCACCCACCGCACCCTGGACCTGGCCGACGAATGCCGCGCCCTGGTCGAGGGCCTGCGCGCCGAAGGCGTGACCGACGGCCAGGACCAGGTGCTGGACCGCATCCGCCGCAACCTCACCGAGATCGCCCTGACCCAGAGCTACCAGGACCTGACCGGGCAGATCATCCGCCGCGTCGCCGGGATCGTGCGCCGCGTCCACGAAGGCTTCGGCGAACTGGGCCTGCCGCCGCGCGCCGAGCCGCGCGAGCCCGCGCTGGCGGGCCCCGCGGTGGCCGGGCTGGACACCCATGCAGTCAGCCAGAACGACGCCGACGCCCTGCTGTCGGAACTGGGGCTGTAAGCCATGAGCGGTGTGACGCCCGAAATCGCCGCGGACTTCATCGTCGAGGCCCAGGAGATCCTGGACCGGCTCGGCGAGCAGCTGGTGGAGCTGGAGCGCGCGCCCCAGGACAGCGAGCAGCTCAATGCGGTGTTCCGCGGCTTCCACACCCTCAAGGGCGGTGCCGGCTTCCTCGGCATCCAGCCGATGGTCGAGCTGTGCCACGCCGCCGAGGAAACCCTGGGCGCCGCCCGCTCCGGCACCGCCGAACTGGACCCGCTGCACTTCGACGCCGCCCAGCGCTCGCTGGACTGGTTGCAGGCCATGCTCGACGCGGTCGCCGCCGGCACCGAGCCGGAGCACGCGCCGCCGGAGCTG
>NZ_ALIP01000066.1:0-836 GCF_000283075.1 Pseudoxanthomonas sp. GW2 | reverse complement strand
GCGCGGCCGCCTGCGCCGCGAACCGCGCCCGTCGCGCCGCCGGGCCGGCCGCACCCGCCGCCCTGGCGGCGCGCAGCGCGCGCAGGCCCAGCCAGGCGATGGCCGCCAGCGCGGGCACGGTAAGCGCGAGCATGGCCCAGGATGCCCCCCGCTGGCTCCAGCCCTCGCCGCAGGCCAGCCCCTGCAGGCTGTAGAGCACGACGAAGTGCACTGCCCACACCGCCATCGGCGCGGCAATGCCGGCGAGGGTCGAGGGACTGGCGAACCTGGCCATCACGCCCACTCCGGGAACAGGTGGATCACGCTCCAGGCGATCGCGCCCTGGGCGGCCACGTAGGCCCACAACGCCGCGGCGATGCGCTGCTCCAGCGGCCGCTCGGCGCTGACGTAGCCGCGCTGGCCGCGCGCAGCGACGAACAGGCCAACCAGCATCGCCACCGCCACATGCACCGAGTGGAAGCCGGCCAGGGTCCAGACCACCGAGGCATAGGCATGCTCGCCCGGCGCGCCGGTTCCCGACGCCACCGCCTGCCACTGCGCCCACAGGAAGCCGGCCCCGGCCAGCGCGGCCACGCCCAGCGGCAAGGCCAGGGCGCGCCCGCCCCCGCGGCGCATCAGCCGCGCGGAGGCCGCGGCAGCGATCCAGCACACGCCCAGCAGCACCAGCGCGACCCAGGCCGTGGGGTCCGCGCCCGCGTGCATCGGCGCCGGCGGCCAGGCCTCGGTGCCCAGCCACAGGTAGAAGTAGGCGAACACCAGCGACGCGAACAGCGAGCCGTCGATCAACAGCGACACCACCAGCGCCCACCAGCCCGGCGCGTTGCGGCAGGCGTACT
>NZ_ALIP01000065.1:0-1672 GCF_000283075.1 Pseudoxanthomonas sp. GW2 | reverse complement strand
GCTGGACGAGCTGCGCGAACTGCAGGGCCAGAACAGCAGCCAGCTGGGCGTGGCCGCGGCCTACCGCAGCCGCGACGGCGAGGCCGGCCTGGGCCGGCTGGACGACCTGCAGGTGCCGCTGCAGGGCCGCTTCGCCGTGGGCGAGGGCAAGCTGCAGGTGGCGGTCACCCCGACCATCCTCGACGCCGGCAGCATGGATGCCGGGTAGGGGGTGGCCAGCCGCTTCGGCGGCGGCCCGCAGGCGGCGCTGGCCGGGGCCCTGGCCGCCGACCGCGAGCCGGTGGACAAGCTGGTCGGCTCCAGCCTGTACCAGCTGCTGCTGACCCGCGGCGACACCAACGCCACCCGCAACCTGATCTACGACACCGCGCTGGCCAGCGGCCGCTACCAGGAGCTGTACAACCAGACCGACGGCGCCCTGACCGCGGCCGAGCGCCGCGCCGCGGCGCTGCAGGCGCTGTACCAGGATCCGCTGCCGGCCTACGTGCTCTCGCGCGACCTGGGCAACCTGCCGATCGGCGACATCGCCGCGCAGATCCTCGGCAACGCCACCCTGGCGCGCGGCCTCACCGCCGAGCAGCAGGCGCAGCTGCAGGGGCTGGCGCGCGGTTCCAGCGCGACCCAGACCCCGCTGGCGTTCCAGGACACGCTGTACGCGATGGTCGCCAACGCCGCCAGCGCGCGCCCGGTGGGCGCCCAGGACGCCAGCGGCGCGGGCGTGGCGGTCGCCTACGAACACGGCGGCCTGCGCCTGGACATCGGCAGCACGCCGCTGGGCTTCCGCCAGTCGCAGGTGGTTGGCGGCGTGGCGTACCGCGGCCAGGCCGGCGAGACCGTGAGCTGGGGCGTGGAGGCCTCGCGCCGGCCGCTGACCGACAGCCTGCTGTCCTTCGCCGGCGTGGAGGATCCGCGCACCGGCATGCAGTGGGGCGGAGTGACCGCCACCGGCGCCAAGGTCGAGGCGACCATGGACAACGGCCTGCTGGGCACCTATGGCAATTTCGCCTGGCACCGGCTGGAAGGCGAGAACGTGGCCGGCAACGACCGCCAGGAGGCCAGCGTGGGCGTTTACGTGCACGCGCTGGAGACCGACAACCAGTCGCTGACCGCCGGCCTCAACCTCACCGCCATGCGCCACGACCGCAACCTCAGCGGCTTCACCTACGGCCACGGCGGCTACTTCAGCCCGCAGTCGTACTTCGACCTCGGCTTCCCGGCGCACTGGACGGGGCGCAGCGCCAGCCAGCGCCTGGCCTGGCAGGTGGACGCCAGCGTCGGCGTGCAGCACTTCCGGGTCGATCCGGCACCGTACTTCCCGGACGATCCGCAGCTGCAGGCCGCCGCCTACGAGGCCGCCTCGCTGGCCGCGCTGCTGGGCCTGACCCCGCAGTACATCGAGCCGGTGTACGCGGGCCAGAGCAAGACCGGGGTGTCCTACAACCTCAGCGCGGCGGCGGAATGGCAGCTGTCGCGGCAGCTGTTCCTGGGCGGACGCATGGACCTCAACAACGCCCGCGACTACCAGCAGTTCGGCACCAACCTGTACCTGCGCTTCCTGCTGGACCGCTACGGCGGTTCGCTCGGGCGCCAGCCGCAGCCGCTGCGTTCGCCCTACGCGACCGGCGAATAAGAAAGACCCCGGGGCCGGCCGCCACGGATGGCGGCGGGCACG
>NZ_ALIP01000064.1:0-709 GCF_000283075.1 Pseudoxanthomonas sp. GW2 | reverse complement strand
CGAGATCGACGCCTCGCTGGCATCCGACCACCACCGGCCGCGGCTGTCTGACCTGGTCAGCAAGGCCACCGGCAAGGTGCGGCCGATCGTATGGGTGGGCATTGGCCTGGCCACGTTCCAGCAGCTGGTGGGCATCAACGTGGTGTTCTACTACGGCGCGGTGCTGTGGCAGGCGGTGGGCTTCTCGGAGAACGACGCGCTGCTGATCAACGTGCTGTCCGGTGCGCTGAGCATCGGCGCGTGCCTGGTGACGATCGTGCTGATCGACCGGGTGGGGCGCAAGCCGCTGCTGTGGGTCGGCTCGGTGGGGATGGCGGTGACGCTGGCGGTGGTGGCGTGGGCGTTCTCGACCGGGACGCTGGACGCGGCCGGCAAGCTGCAGCTGCCGGGGCAGATGGGCGTGGTGGCGCTGGTGGCGGCCAACGCCTACGTGGTGTTCTTCAACGCCTCGTGGGGCCCGGTGATGTGGGTGATGCTGGGCGAGATGTTCCCGAACCAGATCCGCGGTTCGGGCCTGGCGGTGGCGGGCCTGGCGCAATGGGTGGCGAACTTCGTGATCACCTGGACGTTCCCGATGCTGCTGGCGGGCATCGGCCTGGCCGCGGCCTACGGGCTGTACGCGGCGGCGGCGTTCCTGTCGGTGTTCTTCGTGCTGCGGTTCGTGCGCGAGACCCGAGGCCGCGAACTGGAGCAGATGCAGGGATGAGCG
>NZ_ALIP01000063.1:0-4208 GCF_000283075.1 Pseudoxanthomonas sp. GW2 | reverse complement strand
GAGAGCTGGTGCTGGCGCGCAACCGGCTCAAGACCCTGCGCGCGCGCCTGCGCGACGACGAACTCGACCGCGCCGTGGCCAGCCTCGACGTGGCCACCGCGCGCCTGCAGTCGGCGGTCATGCGCACGCGCATGCAGCCGGTGGGCAAGGTGTTCTCGCGCTTCCCGAAGGTGGCGCGCGACGTCGCCCGCTCGCTGGCCAAGGAAGTCGAACTGGAGATGGTTGGCGCCGACACCGAGCTGGACCGCAACCTGGTCGAGGCCCTGGCCGATCCGCTGGTGCACCTGGTGCGCAACGGCATCGACCACGGCGTGGAGGCGCCGGAAGTGCGCGAGGCCTCCGGCAAGCCGCGCGTGGGCCGGCTGCGCCTGGCCGCGCAGCAGGAAGGCGACTACGTCACCATCGAGGTCCAGGACGACGGCGCCGGCATCGATCCGGAGCGCCTGCGCGCCAAGGCGCGCGAGAAGGGGCTGATCGACCCGGAGGCCGCGGCACGCCTGGGCGCGGACGAATGCCTGCAGCTGGTGTTCCTGCCCGGCTTCTCCACCAAGACCCAGGTCACCGACATCTCCGGCCGCGGCGTGGGCATGGACGTGGTGCAGTCGCGCATCCGCGAGCTGGGCGGGCAGATCCAGATCCAGTCCGAGCTCGGCCGCGGCACCCGCTTCCTGATCCGCGTCCCGCTGACCCTGGCGATCCTGCCCACCCTGCTGGTGCAGGCCGGCGAGGCGGTGTACGCCCTGCCGCTGGCGCGGGTGCAGGAGGTGCTGCACGCCAAGCCCTCCGCGCTGGGCTGGTTCGACGGCCGTCCGGTGATGGACCGCCAGAGCCATACCCTGCCGCTGGTGGACCTCCGCCGCTGGCTGGGGCTGGAGCCGCTGTCCGGCAACGGCGCCCTGACCGTGGTCGTGCTGCAGATGGGCGACGCCCGCTTCGGCCTGATCGTCGACCAGGTGCGCGGCCGCGAGGAAGTGGTGATCAAGCCGCTGCCCAAGGCCCTGCGCGGCCTGCCCGGCTATGCCGGCGCGACCCTGATCGGCGACGGCCGCCTGGCGCTGATCCTGGACGTCGACGGCCTGCGCGCCAGCAGTCCGTGAGCGCGCGGCGCACGCCGTGCGCGTGCGCCGTTCCGCGCAGCCGCGCGCCGGCGGCGATGCCGGCGGGCGTTCCCGCTCAAGTCCCAGTCCACGTGCGCCGATAACCCGACATATGGACATCCTCAGCCTCATCGGTCTGCTCCTTGCCCTGGTCGCGCTGATCGGCGGCGCCATCCTCAAGGGCGCCGGCCTCGGTTCGCTGTGGTCGGCCGCCGCGTTCGTGATCGTGATCCTCGGCACCTTCGCCGCGATCTTCGTGCACACCCCGCCGCCGGTGTTCAAGCGCGCCCTGGGCATCGTCGGCTGGGTGCTGCGCCCGCCGGCCGCCGACCGCGCCGCGCTGATGGCGCAGATCCTGGAATGGAGCAACATCGCCCGCCGCCAGGGCCTGCTGGGCCTGGAGCAGCAGGTCGGCGAGCAGGAGGACCCGTTCCTGAAGAAGGGCCTGCAGATGCTGGTCGACGGCGTGGAGCCGGAGCAGATCCGGCACATGCTGGAGATCGACCTGGAGAGCCAGGAGAACCAGGAGCTGGCCGCTGCCAAGGTGTTCGAGGGCATGGGCATCTACGCCCCGACCCTGGGCATCGTCGGCGCCGTGTTCGGGCTGATCGCGGTGATGAAGAACCTGGCCGATCCGTCCAAGCTCGGCCACGGCATCGCCGCCGCGTTCACCGCGACCATCTACGGCATCGCCTCGGCCAACCTGTTCTTCCTGCCGATCGCCTCCAAGCTCAAGGCGGTCATCGGCCGCCGCACCGGCGAGCGGGAGATGATCATCGAGGGCCTGATCGCGATCGCGCAGGGCGAGAACCCGCGCAACATCGAATCCAGGCTCGCCGGCTTCCTGCACTGACCCGGAGCCGTCGATGGCGCGCAGGAAGAAGCACGAGGAGCACGGCAACCACGAGGCCTGGGCGATCCCCTACGCCGACCTGATGACGCTGCTGCTGGCGTTCTTCGTGGTGATGTACGCGATCTCCACCCTCAACGAGGGCAAGTACCGGGTGCTGGCCGACGCCCTGACCGCCGCCTTCGGCGGCGCGCCGCGCACCATCAACCCGGTGCAGGTCGGCAACTTCCAGCTGCAGGGCTCGGACTACGACCGGCCCTCGCCGATCAAGTCCGGCGCCCGCCACGGCCCGTCTGCGCCCTCGCCCGCGCCCAACCCCACCCTGCTTCCGGCGCTGGCCTCGCACATGCGCACCGGGGTGCCGCTGGACGTGTCCGACCGCGCCGCCGTGCAGCGCGCCCAGCGCCAGCTCGGCAACATCGCCACGCGCCTGGAGGAGGCGCTGGCGCCGCTGGTCGACGCGCGCCTGATCACCGTCCGCCGCGCCGAGCTGTGGCTGGAGGTGGAGATCAACAGCGACATCCTGTTCGACACCGGCTCGGCCGCGCTGGACGCATCCGCGCGCGAGGTGCTCACCCGCCTGGCCGACGTGCTGCGCGAGACCCCCAACCCGGTGCGGGTGGAGGGCTATACCGACAACCGCCCGATCAACACCGTGCAGTTCCCGTCCAACTGGGAGCTGTCGGCGGCGCGCGCGGCCAGCGTGGTGCACCTGTTCTCGGCGCAGGGCGTGGCCCCGGAGCGGCTGGCCATGGTCGGCTACGGCGAGCACCGCCCGCGCGCGGACAACCTCACCGAGGAAGGCCGCAACCGCAACCGCCGCGTGGTCCTGATCGTGCTGGCCGCGCCCGGCGCCGCCGGCGATGCGGACCCCGGCGCGGAGGAAGGCGTGGCGGTCAAGAGCGGCGCGCAGGTGCCGATAGCAGAGGTGGCAGCCAGCCAGCCGGTGCCCGGGCGCGCGGCACCCGGCCAGGCGGCCACCGCTGCCGCGCCCGGCGCGGCAGCCGAAAGAACCACAGGAGGATCCGACTGATGCGCGTGTGGGCGATCGCCAACCAGAAAGGCGGCGTGGGCAAGACCACCACCACCCTGGCCCTGGGCCGCGGCCTGGCCGCGCGCGGCAGCCGCGTGCTGCTGGTGGACCTGGACCCGCATTCGTCCCTGACCCGCACCTTCGGCGTGCCCGCCGACCCGGCCCCGGAAGGCGTGATGGAGCTGTTCGCCACGCCGCCGCGGCCGCTGGCGAGCCTCGCCCGGACCAGCGCGGTCGAGCGCCTGGACTACGTGTGCGCGCAGACCGCCCTGGCCACCCTGGAGCGGCGCAGCGCCAACCAGCCCGGCCTCGGCCTGGCCCTGGCGCAGGCCCTGGCCCGCCATGCCGGCCAGCACGACTACGTGCTGCTTGACTGCCCGCCGACCCTGGGCCTGCTGATGATCAACGCCCTGGCCGCGGCCGACCGCGCGATCATCCCGACCCAGGCCGAGCCGCTGGCGCTGCACGGCCTGGCCGGCATGCGCCGCACCGCGGAGATGGTCGAGCGCTCGCGCCGGCGCCCGCTGCCGGTGTCGGTGCTGCCGACCCTGTACGACCGCCGCACCCGCGCCGGCCAGGAAGCACTCAAGCGCATGCAGGACGAACACGGCGAGCGCGTGTGGGATGACGCGATCCCGGTCGATACCCGGCTGTGCAATACCGAACTGCTGGTGCAGCCGTTTGCCGACGAGGGTGCCTATCCCGGGCGTGCCCTGTCCGCCTACCGGCGTGCGCTGGACTGGATCCTGGCCAGCGATGCCCAGGCCCTGGAACAGGCGGCATGAACGGGGTCGCGGCACTGGACGACTACCTGGACGGACTGCTGGCCCCCGAGCCTGCGGCCGGCGAGGCCGCGCCTGCCGCCCAGGCCCCTGCGGGCGATGCGCAGGCTCCCTCGCCGCCGCCTGGAGCGGAGGCTACGGTCATGGACGAGCGCCCGGCTGACGTTCCGGCTGACGTTCCGGCTGACGTTCCGGCTGCCGTGGCTGATGCGGCGGCAGACCTGGCCGAGGCTCCGTCGGAGGCCGCGGTCGGGCCCGATGGAGCGGCCGGTACCCCGGCGCCCGCTGACGCCACCGAAGCCGCCCCGGCGGCGGCCGCCGTCGAGCCCGCCCCGGCAGTGGCGGCCCCGGCAGAACCCGCCCCCGGCCCGGCGGCGGTCCCGGCTCCCGCGCCCGCTCCGATGGTGGCCCCTGCTCCGGCCCCAGCGCCCGCTCCCGCGCCGCGC
>NZ_ALIP01000062.1:0-1365 GCF_000283075.1 Pseudoxanthomonas sp. GW2 | reverse complement strand
AAAGTTCTACTTATGGGGTGTCTGCGGATCGGGGAAGCTTACGCATACTGCGCAGGCCGCGACGGTGGTATCCAGGGAGCCATGAAGAAGCTGCTCTTCCTCCTGCTGCTGGCATGCGGACTCGCGCATGCGGAGTCTTCCGTTCCGGACCTGACGGCGGAGCAGTGGCAGGAAGACCTCGACTTCCTCGCCAACGAGATCGCGACCCGGCACCGGGATCCGTTCCACTTCGCCGGCAAGTCCGGGTTCGACCAGGCCGTCTCCGACCTGCGCGGGCGGATCCCCTCGATGAAGGACTACGAGGTCGTCGCGGGCCTGCAGCGCCTGGCGGCCCTTGTTGGCGACGGGCACACGTTCGTGGATACGTCGGGCGTGTACGGGCGGTTTCCGCTGGAAGGCTTCTGGTTCGAGGACGGGTTCAGGGTGATCCGCGCGGCTCCCGGATACCGGGAGGCGCTGGGAGCCCGGATCGTCGCGATCGGACCGGTCTCCATCGAGGAAGCCCAGCGCAGGATCCAGCAGTTCGTCCCACAGGCCGAGAACCGGTGGTATGTGCTGCACGCGAGCGCCAGGCAGCTCATGGGCGTCGAGCCGTTGGCCGCGGCGGGCGTCCTTCCGCAACCGGAACCGGGGCCGGCGGACTTCACCTTCGAGGATGATGCCGGGCGCCGCTTCACCCTGCGGGTCCAGCCCGTGCCTGCCGGCACCGATGCGTCGGCCACGTCGCCCCGGACCCGCTGCCATTGCCCTTCCAGAACCCGGAGGAGGGGCTCTGGTTTACCTACCTGCCCGATTCGAAGACGGTCTATGTGGTCTTCCGCTCCTTCCACGACCTGAAGGCCCGGTCCGCGCGGCTTTGGGAATTCGTCGAGCGCCATGCGCCCACGCGCCTGGTCATCGATATGCGCTGGAACCAGGGTGGGAACTACACCAGGGGCAGGGAGCACCTCGTCTACCCGCTCATCTTCAAGCCCGGACTGAACCGGACCGGACACCTGTTCGTGATCATGGGCCGCGGCGCGTTCTCAGCCGGCATGACCAACATCACCGACTTCCGCCGGGAGACGGAGGCCATCCTGGTCGGCGAGCCCGTGGGTGGGCGGCCCAACGGCTACCAGGAGAACCACCTGTTCACGCTTCCGAACTCGGGGCTTCGCGCCTCCTGTTCGATGCTCCGGTACCGGTTCCAGCCGGAGTCCGGGGCCGACACCGTCCATCCCGACCAGCGCATCGATCCCGACTGGGCGTCGTTCCGCGCGGGCAAGGACGCCGCGCTGGAGTGGATCCTGTCCCGGTAACGGGGCTAGCCGATAACGGGGTCGATAACGGGGTCAGGTTCACTTCGATGCAGCGAGTTCGCGCGTT
>NZ_ALIP01000061.1:0-30267 GCF_000283075.1 Pseudoxanthomonas sp. GW2 | reverse complement strand
CGGGGCCTCGCGTTCGACCAGGCCCTCGTCCTTCAGTTCCGCCCACAGCGTCGGCGGCACGTCCACCGCCATCGAAGCCACGTTCGCCCGCACCTGCTCCGGCGTGCGCGCGCCCGGGATCACCGCCGCCACCACGTCCGGCGCCGCGGCGAACTGCAGGGCCACGGTGCGCAGGTCCACCCCGTGGCGATCGCAGGCCGCCTGCACCCGCGCGCGCTTGCCGGGTGCCCAGTCCGGCACCTCGCCTTCGTAGAGATAGCGGTCGCGCCCGGCCAGGTAGCCGGCCAGCAGGGGTGCACCCACCACCACCGAAGCGCCGCGCGCGGCGATCCTCGGGAAGGTCTCGTGCAGCGCCCGGGCGTGGTCCAGCAGCGAGTACTGGCAGGCCAGCAGGAAGATGTCCGGATCGGCTTCCTCCAGCGCAGCCAGCGCCGGCTCGGGGCGGTTGACCCCGAAACCCCCGGCCTTGATCAGGCCTTCCGCCCGCATCCGGGTCAGTTCGGGCATGGCACCCTTGGCCGCCTCGGTGAAGCGCCGCTCCCAGGGCATGCCCAGGTCCTGCTCGTTGTCCGGCGACAGGTCGTGGATGAACACCACGTCCAGCTGCGATACGCCCATCCGGTTGAGGCTGTCCTCCACCGAGCGCCTTGTCCCGGCGGCCGAATAGTCGTAGCGGTAGCGGAACGGCGCCGGCTCCACCCACATGGTCTCCTGCAGCGGGCCGCTGGTGCCGGTCAGCAGCCGGCCCACCTTGGAGGACAGCACGTATTCCTCCGCCGGATGCCGGTGCAGGACATGGCCGAAGCGCCGTTCCGACAGGCCCAGGCCATACCAGGGCGAGGTGTCGAAGTAGCGCACGCCGGCCTCCCAGGCCGCGGCCAGGGTCGCCTCGCACTGCGCGTCGCTGGCTGCGGCGAAGCCATTGCCGAACGCCACCCCGCCCAGGCCCAGCTTGGCCGGCGGGCGATAACGCTGCGAGGGCGGGTTGCGCGGCAGGGAACGGGTGGAAACATGGCCGCGTGTGGGCAGGACGCTGCCGGGCTCCGGCAGCGGGGGCGCGGTCCGGGTCGGATCGGTCATGGCCGCGTGCTCCGCAGGATGGCGCTCCAGACTGCGGCCGGCGCGGTCCACGCCACGTGCAGGCGCGGCCATGATCCGGCGGTCACTTGCCTCCGGCTAGCGTGTGCAGTCCCCGATGGAGGACGGCCATGAACAGCATAGCCATCGCACCGCGCGTGCATTCCGACCCGCAGGCGATCGAACGCCTCAAGGCCCTGCAGCTGGAGCTGGACGGCGAGCTGGAGGTGGAGGTGCACATGCGCGACGGCAGCATCCTGCGCGGCACCCTGCCCGAGCGCCCGGCGATCCAGCAGTTCCTCGATCCGGACGGCAACGAGGGCACCAACGGCCTGTTCCGGGTCGACGACGGCGACGGCGGCATGCACCTGTACTGGCTGGACGAGGTGGAACGCGTGGTGCGGGTCGGCTCCTCCTGAACCCGATCCGCGACCGCGGTCGCCATTGCACGCTTTGCATCGCGGCCACCGCGGCGATTCACGCGCAGGCCCCCCGCGACCGGACAGCGTGGCCGCGCGCCCCACCCCAACGACGGATCAATGCAAAGCCATCGCCACGCCTGTCGACCACGTTGCCTGCCCCCGGCATGCACCATCGCCGGGGGCAGGCCGTGAATGGACCCGCGCCCCACGCGGGCAAGCCCCGCCTCCGCATCCGCCGCAGCCTGACCTTCCAGGCCGGCGCCACGCGCATCCTCGATGCCTGGTGCGATCCGGCCGTGCAGGCACGGATCCTCGACGGCGCGGCCGAGCCCGTGGCCGGCGGGGATGCCGGATTGTGGCGGGTCAGGACGCCGCTGGGACCGTCGCCGCGGGTGCACCTGCGCCTGGATGCGCGCGACGCGGCGCGTGCCTGCCACCACGCCGAAGGCGAAGGCGGATTCCTGCTGTCCAGCGAACTCACCGCCCTGCCCGCCCGCGGTCGCCCGGGCATCGAAGTGGCACTGGAAGTCGCGTTCCACGCCGAAGGCTTCCCCACCGGACTGCTGGGCCGCCAGGCCGACCCGGCACCCCTGCTGCTGGCCGGCCAGGCCCTGCGCCGGCTGCGCGAATGGGTGGAAACCGGCCGCATCTCCCCGGCCTTGCCGGGTCCGCGCGCCGCCGATGATGCCTGAAGGCGGGAGCCTCACCCCGGTTTGACCCTCCGCGCGCGAAGCTGGGCCGCCTCCGGCCATTCCCGTGCAGACGATGACGCGCCCATCTTGCAGCCAGTCCAGCCACCGACGCCGCCGGAGCCGGCCATGAACCCGGACCTGATCGGCTGGGCCGCATCGGCGGTGCTGCTGGCCACCCTCGCGCGGCAGATCCTCAAGCAGGCCCGTAGCGGCGGCGAAGGCGTGTCGACCTGGCTGTTCGTCGGCCAGGCCACCGCCTCGGCCCTGTTCATCGTCTACTCGGTGCTGCTGGACAACACCGTGTTCATCGTCACCAACAGTTGCCTGCTGGCCACCGCCATCGTCGGCCAGGTCATGGCCTGGCGCACGAAGCGGCGCGGCGGCGATGCCAACGCCGCCGCCGGCTAGGCGCGCAACCAGCGCGTGGCCACCGCCACTCCCAGCACCGCCGCACCCAGGCACCAGAACGCGAACTGCAGCGAGGTGCCGTGGGCGACGAAGCCGACCAGCGCCGGCCCGGCCAGCACGCCGGCATAGCCGAGGGTACTGATCGCCGGCACCGCCAGGCTTTCCGGCATCGCGGCCTGGCGCCCGGCGGCGGAGAACATCACCGGCACGATGTTGGCGCAGCCGATCCCCACCAGCACGAACCCGCCCAGCGCCGGCCACGCCCCCGGCGCCAGCACGATCAGCGCGAAACCCGCGAACGCCACCAGTGCGCCGGCCACCACCGCGCGCAGCGGACCGATCGCCTGGACCACGCGGTCGCCGCTCAGGCGCGCCACGGTCATCGCCAGCGAGAAGGCCACGTAGCCCACGCCCGCGCGCGCCGGATCCATGTCCTTGGCCTGGTCGAGGAACACCGCACCCCAGTCGAGCATCGCGCCCTCGGCCAGGAACATCACGAAGCACACCGTGCCGATCAGCAGCACGCTGCCGCGCGGCCAGGCGAAGGCCGGCACGTCCGAATCCACCCGTTCAGCGCGCCAGTGGCGGCAGGCGGCGGCCACCAGCACCAGCACCACCGCCACCGCCGCCACGCACGCCGGCAAGGGCGCGGCGCCGGCACTCAGCAACGCGGTCATGGCGGCCGCGCCGGCGAACCCGCCAATGCTGTAGAACGCGTGGAAACCCGACATCAGCGCGCGCCCGCTCTCGCGCTCCACCGCCACCGCCTGCAGGTTCATGGTGCAGTCCATCGCGCCGATGGCCGCGCCGAACACGAACAGCGCCAGGCCGAGGCCGACCGCGCCCGGGGCCACCGCCAGGGCCGGCAGCGCCAGGCTGGCGGCCAGCATCGCCGCGACCATCACCCGGCGGCACCCCTGGCGCGCGGCCAGGGCGCCGGCCAGCGGCATCGCCACCAGCGAGCCCGCGCCCAGGCACAGCAGGACGATGCCCAGCATCGCCTCGTCCAGCCCCGCGCGCGCCTTGGCGAACGGCACCAGCGGCGCCCAGGCGGCGATGGCGAAGCCGGGCATGAAGAAGGCCGCGCGGGTGGCGTGCTGCTCGAGGCGGGGCGTGGTTGGCACTCGGGAAACTCCTGGGTGGGCCGGGCGGCCATTATCCCCGCCGCCAGTGGGGGCCACCGCTTGTCCGCGCGTGGCGGCATGACCTGGATCAAGGACGCCATCCCGCCGCCCTGTGATGCTGGGAGGGCACAGGAGGCATGCGATGGCCAGCGGCAACCTTCCCGCCCTCGAGATCGACGGTGCCCGCGTGGCGGCGCGGGTCGGCCTGGAAGTGCCCGAGTTCCGCCGGCTGATGGACCAGGGCAGGATCGCCGTGCTGTGCGAGCGCGGCACCGGCGAGGACGCCGGCACCTGGCGCGCCACCTTCTACCACGGCCGCCGGCGCGCGCGGTTCCTGATCGACCGCTGCGGCCGGGTGGTGGACGTGGACTGAAGCGCTCGCCCGGAAGATCGTGCAGGCGCGTTGACCGCCCGGGCACGCGCCCGGGAGGAACCTGCAGCCATCCCCACAGCAGCGAGGTGCACCATGATCCGGGGCCTGTTCGTCGGCGGCGTGGTCGACAACACCGAGATCGACCTGGACCCGGGCAAGCCGCCCATGCACTACCCGCCCGACGGCGGCGGTGGCCAGTCCCGCTACCGCCTGCGCCAGGTGGGCACCGGGCAGGACGGCGAGGTCGCCTGCGCGGTCTACGGCGCCCCCGACACGCCCTACGCGGAGGTGGCGCGGGTCAGCGGGGAACGGGGCTACGCGCGCCGCTTCGAGGTGGCGCTGCAGGAAATCGAGGGTGAATGACGGCACGGGCACGGGCCGGGCGGGACCGGGCAGAATCGCGTCCTTCCCGCCCCCCGCGCCCGCCGCATGCCTTCCATCACCGCCGCAACCACCGGTACCTGCCGCCGCTACGACCTGGCGGTGTTCGACCTCGACGGCACCCTGGCCGACTCCTTCGGTTTCTTCGTGGCCAACCACAACCGGCTGGCGCAGCGGCACCGCTTCGCCCCGATCGCCGCGCACGAGGTCGAGCACCTGCGCGGCATGAGCCCGCGCCAGGTCATGCGCCACACCCGCCTGCCGGCATGGCGGCTGCCGCTGGTGGCGCGGGATTTCCGCCGGCTGATGCAGGCCGAGGGCCATGCCATCGCCTGCTTCGACGGCGCACGCGAGGCCCTGCACGCCCTGCATGCGCGTGGCATGCGCCTGGCCCTGGTCACCAGCAACTCGGCGCAGAACAGCCGCCGCATCCTGGGCGAGGACTGCTGGGACCTGCTGGCCCACGTCGAATGCGGCGCCTCGCTGTTCGGCAAGGCGCGGCGCCTGCGGCGGGTGCTGGCCCGCACCGGCGTGCCCGCCGCGCGTGCCATCTACATCGGCGACCAGGCCTCCGATGCCGAGGCCGCGCGCCAGGCCGGGCTGGCCTTCGGCGCGGTGGCCTGGGGCTATGCCACGGCCGAGGCGCTGCAGGCCTGCAACCCGGAGGTATGGCTGCAGCAGGTGTCCGAGCTGCAGGCGCTCGGCGGCGCCTGAGCTACTCCGGCAGCAGCGCCGGCCTGGATTCGTACCACTCGCGCGCCCCGGCCAGGTGCAGCCTGCGCTGCCCCGGCTGCAGTTCCACGCCCATGCCCAGCACGCCCCAGCGCGCGTAGAGGTCGCCGTCGGGCTGGCCGCCGGCGATGCGCAGCCGCGCCTGCAGGCCGATGCGGTCGTTGCTGGCGTGGACATGGTCGAACACCAGTTCCTGGTCGCGGATGCGCAACCGCCCGCTGGCCTGGGCCCGTCCGGAATCGACCAGGTTGCCGATCCAGCGCGGGAACGCCTTGCGCTCGGCGAACAGGCCCACCAGCACGCTGGCGTCGCGCATTTCCACCGTGCCGCGGCCGTTGACCTCGAACGGCTCGCGCCAGTGCAGTTCGCCCTGTTCCAGGCGCATGCGCGCCCACCAGGGCGCCTGGCCGCCACGCTCCCGCTCCAGGCGCACGCCGTCCAGGCCCACGCTCAGCGCTTCGACCGCGTAGCGGCGTTCGCCCACCTGCAAGCGGCGCAGGCGGCTGTCCAGCTCCACGTTGCCCGACAGCCGCGAAGGCCCGAGCGCCAAACGCACGTCGCGCCCGCGCAGGCGCATGTGGCCGTCGACCATGCCGCCCTCGCGGTCCAGGTGCAGGTCGCCGCTGGCCAGGCCGCTGCCGCCCAGCAAGCGCGCACTGGCACCGGGCAGGTAGCGGTTGTAGCTGCGCAGGTCCGGCACCTCCGCGTCCTCGAAGCGCAGCCGCGCCCGTAGGTGCTGCTGGAATTCCGCCAACGGGCCGGCCGACACCAGCTCCAGGCGCAGGTCGCGCCCGCGCAGGTCCACCTGGCCCGGACGTGCCTCGGGTCCAAGCGCGAAGTGCCGCAGCCGGATGTCGGCTTCGGTGCGCGGGGCGCCGGCCTGCTCCAGCACGCGGACACGCGCCTGCGCCTGTCCCGCGAAGCGGTTGTCCAGGACGCGCGCGGCCAGCCCCAGGCGGTCCAGGTCCATGCGGCTGCCGGGCCGTGGCTGGCCGTCGGCCAGCACGATATCGGCGTCCAGGTCGCCGCGCCCGTCCACTTCCAGCCAGGCCAGGTCGTCCAGCAGGGTGTCGATCCAGCGCAGCGGCAGCTGCGGCCAGTGCGTGCGCAGGCGGCCGTTGAGCGCACGCACCGGGCGCAGCCAGTCGTCGGGCCCCAGGCGGCGGTCGTCCACCCGCAGGTCGGCCTGCAGCCAGGGTGCACCGGGCCTGGTGCGCGGCATGCGGAGCGCCAGCTCGATCGCCTCGCGGCGCGTGCGCAGCGCCGCACCCAGCGGGTACCGCACCGGCCGCCCTTCCGCATCCAGCGCGTGCACCGGCGCCGACCAGTCCAGGCGGCTGCCGGGTCGCAACACGCCGCGGCTGAGCGCCAGGTCCGCGCGCAGGTGACCGGCCTGCCCGGGCGCGTCCAGCGGCAGCGCCTCGCCATGGCGCGCGGACAGGTCGATCGCCGGCGCGGCACCCTCGGCGCGCAGGTACGCGTCCAGGATCCCGAACTTCTCCCGGCCCTGCGCCCGTTCCCTGATATGCGCCGGGATCGCCAGGCCGAACTCCAGCCTGCCCCCGCGCAGCAGTTCCACCCCGGCCACCGACAGGGTGGCTTCGGGCATGCGCAGGGTGGATGCGCCCACCGCCATCGGTCCGCCCTGCAGCTGCTTGGTGAACACGAAGCGGGCGTCACCGCGGCCGCTGACCCGCGCCTGGTAGAAATCCAGGCGCAGCAGGCTGGGCGTGGTGATGGCCGGGAAATCCAGGGTCCAGCCACGGCCCCCGCGCTTCGATGGCAGCTTGTCCTCGGCGACCCTGGACACATGCACGGAAACGTCGTGCGCGCGGATGGTGCCGAAGGACACCGTGCGCCCCAGCAGCGGCAGCACCCGGATGCGGCCGTCGGCGCGGGTCGCGGCGACCGCCCAGCGGTTGGTGCGCGCATGCCCGCCCATCACCACCCCGCTGGCGTGGATATGCCCCGGGTAGGCGCTCAGCGCCCAGTCCCAGCGCGCGTGGTAGCGGTCGGGCTTGCGGTTGGCCACGCGCTCGCCAATGGCGCTGTTGAGGAACAGGTTGGCGGCGAACAGGTACAGCAGGTACAGGCCCAGCAAGGTCCAGCCGGCCCGGCGCAGGCCGGTGCGATGGGCCTGCAGCCAGGCGCGGGGGGAAGGAATTGGCATGCGCACAGCATCGCCGGCGGCGGGTGATGGCGGCCTCCACGCGCCCGGGGTCCCGTTGCCCGGAGCTTGGCGATGCAGCGGCGCGTGGCGCTTCGCCTGCCCCTACCGCGGCAGCTTCACCGTTACCCAGGTCGGGGCATGGTCGCTGGGCTTCTCCAGCGCCCGCACCCAGCGGTCCACCCCGGCATCCTCCAGCCCGGCCGCCAGCACCGGATTGAGCAGCAGGTGGTCGATGCGCAGGCCGCGGTCGCGTTCGAAGTGCTGGCGGAAGTAGTCCCAGAACGTGTAGATCCGCGCCTGGCCGTGCACCTGGCGCAGGGCGTCGGTCCAGCCCTGGGCCAGCAGCTTCGCGTAGGCCTGGCGTACCTCCGGCTGGATCAGCGCGTCGCGCTTCCACGACTTCGGGTCGTACACGTCCTCGTCGCTGGGGATCACGTTGAAGTCGCCGAGCAGCGCCACCGGATGCGGCAGTTCGACCAGGGTCGCGGCGTGCCGCGCCAGGCGTGCCATCCACTTGAGCTTGTAGTCGAACTTCGGGCCCGGCTGCGGGTTGCCGTTGGGCAGGTACAGCGCGCCCACCACCATGCCATGCACCGCCGCCTCGATGTAGCGGCTCTGGTGGTCGTCGCGGTCGCCCGGCAGCCCGCGGCGGCTTTCCACCGGCCTGGCCCCGCGCCCGAGCAGCGCCACGCCGTTCCAGCGGTGCTCGCCATGCCAGATGGCGCAGTAGCCAGCCGCTTCCAGCTCCGCCGCCGGGAACGCCTCGTCGCGCGCCTTCAACTCCTGCAACGCCACCACGTCCGGCTGCTCGCGCTCCAGCCAGGCCAGCAGGTGCGGCAGGCGCGGGCCGATGCCGTTGACGTTGTAGGTGGCCAGCTTGAGCACGCGTGGCTTGCGGCGGGGCATCATCGCTCCGTGGTCGTGGCGGGATCCTCCTCCGCGCGAAGCTAGGGCCAGTGGGGTCGGCAGGCAGTGAACGCCCATGCGAACCCGGCCACGTTCGGCGCGCCTTGCGGCTTGCTAAGCTCGCCCGGCATCGACGCGCACGGGGAGGGTGCATGGAGTTCCGGAACATCCTGCAGTCGAAGTGGGCGCTGGCCCTGCTGGGCCTGGTGGTCGTGCCGGCCGCGTCGGCCCGGTCCTCGCGGACCGATCCCGAGCCGCCGCCGCAGTTCCTCGCCCACCCCCTGTACGCCACGCGCTACACCTGCACCGAGCACGCCGCGGGCGACCTCGGCTACCTGGGCGACGACCTTGGCCAGGACTGCCTGGTCCAGGAGTTCGTCGAGAGCGATGGCCGCGCCTTCACCCGCCTGTACCGCAACGACGGCTACAGCAACGCCGACTGGTACGGCTGGAACCAGCCGGTGCTCTCGCCCTGCGATTGCACGGTGCGCAGGATCTCGCTCAACCCGGTCACCAACGAGCCGGGCATCGCCGGCAAGCCGCCGGCTTCGATGATCCTGCTGGATGCCGCGGACGGCACCCAGGTGGTGCTGGGCCATATCCAGGACCCGGTGGTGCGCGAGGGCGAAGCCGTGCGCGCCGGGCAACAGTTGGCCCGGGTCGGCAACAATGGCTATTCGCGCAGCCCGCACATCCATATCGGTGCCTGGCGCGACGAACAGCCGCTGCAGATCCGCTGGGACCAGCGCCGGATCGCGAGCCCCTGACGCCACCCGCACTGCCAGCCCGCCCTTGCCCGGACAGCGCCTGCAGGTCCCGGGCAGGCAGGCGCCTGGCCCTGCACCCTGCCCACGCTCCGGGCCAGGCGTCCGTGCTGCCGATGATGACCACCTGCGAGAACCCACCGGCATGGCGCGTCCGCCATGGAGCGCCGTCGCACTTCGGCCAGCAAGGCGAACCAGGGATTGGGATGGCCGATGCGCAGGACCGGAAGCGATGCCGCCGTCGAGTCCGGGGTGGCCTCCCTGTGCAGGTCAACCGCGGGCCTGCTTCGGCACGTCCCCATGCAGCAACTCCTGCAGCCGCGCCGCGTCGGGGATCGCGAAGCCGTGCGCGGTGTTGTCGAACACCACCCAGCGCTGCCCCCTGCCCGTCGCCGCGCGCACCTGTGTGGCCAGTTCGCGCAAGGCCGGCTCTGCGTAGTCGCTGTAGTAGATCCGGGGCGAGCCATGCCAGCGCCAATAGCGCCAGCGCGGCGCGGCCGCAGGCGCGTCGCCGCCGGGCACCCGCGGCGGATCGGCCGCCACCCGGGCCACGTCGTACCGCCGCAGCAGGTCCTCCGCGCGTGGCGTGAACCAGCCGGGATGGCGGGGCTCGCACGCCAGCGGCACGTCGCTGCGGCGGCGGAACATGGCGAAGAACGCCGATGCGCTACGCGCGTCCAGTTCCAGTCCGGGCGGCAACTGCAACAGGAAGCCGCCAAGCTTCCGGCCCAGGCCATCGACCTGCTCCAGGAAGCGGTCCAGCGCCGGGCCGGCGCCGCGCAGCCCCAGTTCGTGCGAGATCTCCTGCGGCAGTTTCACCGAGAAGCGGAAGCCGCGCGGCACCGCGGCGGCCCAGCGCCGCCAGGGGGCGTGCTGGTGCGGGCGGTAGAACGAGGAATTGACCTCGACCACGTCGAAGCGCGTGGCATAACGCGCCAGTGCGCTGTCGCCCGCGCCGAACAGCGCTGCGTGGCGCCCGGGGATGGACCAGCCGGCGCAGCCGATGCGTACCCCGCCGGTTCCCGCGCCCATGGTCCCTCCCGCCAGACCGGGGGAGTGTCCGGCACGCGGCGTGAGTGTGCGGCGAAGCCCGTCAGCCTTCGAGCAGGCCGGCCTCGCGTAACGCGGCCTCGACCTTTGCCTGGTTGGCGGGCTCCAGCTCGGTCAGCGGCAGGCGCAAGTGGCCACCGATGCGGCCCAGGCGCTTGAGCGCCCACTTCACCGGGATCGGATTGGCCTCGCAGAACAGCTGGCGGTGCAGCGGCAGCAGGCGCAGCTGGATGCGCATGGCTGCCTCCACGTCCTTCGCCAGCGCCGCGGCGCACAGTTCGCGCATCAGCCGCGGGGCGACGTTGGCGGTCACGCTGACATTGCCATGGCCGCCGCACAGCATCAGTGCCACCGCGGTGGCGTCGTCGCCGGAGAACACTGCGACCCCGTGGGGCGCCTCGCGCACCAGCCACTGGGCGCGCTCGATGTTGCCGGTGGCTTCCTTGATGCCGGCGATCCCCGGTACCTGGGCCAGGCGCAGTACGGTGTCGTGCTGCAGGTCGGCGCCGGTGCGGCCGGGCACGTTGTACAGCACCACCGGCAGGTCGCCGGTGGCCTCGGCAATGGCGCGGAAGTGGCGGTACTGCCCTTCCTGGCCGGGCTTGTTGTAGTACGGCACCACCTGCAACTGGCTGTGCGCCCCGACCTTGCGCGCGTATTCGGCGAGGGCGATCGCTTCGGCGGTGGAATTGCCGCCGCAGCCGGCCATTACCGGCACCCGCCCGGCCGCCTGCTCGACCGCGACGCGGATGATCTCGCAATGCTCCTCGACGCTGACCGTGGGCGACTCGCCGGTGGTGCCGACCACGCCGATGCAGTCGGTGCCTTCGGCCACGTGCCAGTCCACGAGTTTGCGCAGCGCGTCGTAGTCGACGCTGCCGTCGTCGTGCATGGGCGTGACGAGCGCGACGATGCTGCCGCGCAGGAAGACATCCGGACCGGTCATGGCGTGGGGTGTTGTTGGCGTGGAAGCGCCGATTCTATCGGCCCCGGCGCGGCATGCACGGGTAGTCACCGCTGCAACAAAACCCGCCACCGCCACCGTGGCCGGGTAAGCCAAGCGCACCGGGGAGGCGGCGACAGGCCATCCAGGTTCCCGGCGGGAGCAGGGTGCTTCCTTTGCACGAGGCGCACACCGGGACGACGGCATGCGCCTTCCAGGCCCGGGACGGGCCGGCCCCCTGCCCTCGCCCAGGACAGGGTGGCCGGCCGGACTGCTCAACGCACCGGATTGCCCGTGTGCGGGGTGAGGATCAGGTCCTGCAGTTCGTAGCCCTGCGCCCGCGCCGTGTCCAGGAAATCCTGCTGCACCGGCGCCGGCAACACTGGCTCGCGCGCCAGCAGCCACAGGTACTTGTGGTCCGGCGAACCGACCAGGGCGGTGCGGTAGTCCGGGTCCAGGCGCAGGATCCAGTAGTCGCCCTTGGTGAACGGAATCCACTTCAGCCCGTCGGGCATGAAGCTCACTTCCAGCTTTGCGTTGCCGCTGCCCTCGACCACGGTGGCCTCGCCCTCGGACTCCTGCGGCTCGCCCTCGCCGTCGCGCGCGCGGTTGAGCACCCGCACGCTGCCGCCCGGGTTGAGCGAATAGGTCGCGGTGATGTCGGTGTAGTCCGCCGGCTCGTGGCGCATCGGCAGGCGCGCGATCTCGTACCAGGTGCCGAGGTAACGCTGCAGGTCGACGGCGGCGACGGTCACGGGCGTGGAAGCATCGTTCATGGGCATGTCCGCTTGGGAAGGAGCCCGCATTGCAGACGCAGCAGCGTGAATCCGCCGTCGTCCGCGCCCGCCTGCGGTTCAGTCTTCGCCACTGTCGCGGATGCCATGCGGCGCGTCGCTGCGCACGTCGTCGGCGAACGAGCGGCCATAGGCATCGCGGTCGCCGGGCTCCTCGTCCAGCGCCACGTCGAGCAGGTCGGCCTGGTCGTCCACGCCGATGTTGTCGATCGCCGCGACCGAACGCGGGTCCTTCAGTTCAGGCCCCTGCTGTTGCAGCGGCACGCCGTCCTCGCCCAGGCAGACCTCGTCCTCGGGCGCGTCGGGGGTGGTGGGATTGGACCTGGCCATGGCGGCCTCCTGCGATGGGGAAGCCCGACCGTAGCCCCGCGCGGGGAAGCATGGCGTCAATGCCTCGCGCCTGTCCGTTGACGTCGACGTTGCTTCCCGACCGCACGGCGGGAGTGCGTGCTTCCCGCGATCCGGTGCCTGCGCGGCGTGCCAGGCCGGCGCTTCACCGCATGACGATCACCTGCGTGCTATCCCGGCCTCCCCGATGGAGGACCCCCGCCATGCACCGGACCCGCGCCGCATTGCCCCTGCTGGCCCTCGCCCTTGCCGCCTGCACCGGCGGCGACCGCGTCGATCCGGCGGTAACGCCGCCCGGCGCGGACGAATCCGCCCGTACCAGTGCCCTGGAGGCCGGCGCCGCCCTGCTGCAGGGCAATGGGCCGCTGGGAAAGATGGACATGTACGTGGTCGGCTTCCATCCGATGAAGGACCATCCGTTGCAGCAGATGGAGGCGCACCACTTCTGCCGCCAGGTCAACGAGGACTTCGCCCAGTGCACGCTGTTCGACGGCAACGGGGCCGAGGCCAACCTCACCGGCATCGAGTACATCATCTCCGAGACGCTTTACGAGTCGCTGCCGGAGGACGAACGCGGCTACTGGCATCCGCACAACGGCGAGATCCTGTCCGGCCAGCTGGTCGCGCCCAACCTGCCCGAGGCAGCGGAGAAGGAGCTGATGCGCTCCAAGATGAACAGCTATGGCAAGACCTGGCATACCTGGCACACGCGAGACGGCGTGCAGCCCGGCGACAGGATGCCGCTGGGCCCGGCGATGCTGGCCTGGTCGTTCAGCCGCGATGGCGAAGTGCGGCCGGAACTGGTCGACGAGCGCGACAAGCGCATGGACATCTCCACCGACGAACGCCGCCGCGACCGCGCCGACCTGGTCGAGCTGGCGCGGCCGCAGGACGGCGTGAACACCTTGCGCCGCCAGTTCCCACGGTCCCAGCCAATCCCGGGCGTGGTCGACAAGGCCGAGGCCGCTACGCCGGCTCCGGTGGCGATGTTCTATTGAGGCCGGGATCCGGGGATTGGTGATTGGTGGGGGTGGCGTGGCAGGGCCACGGAAGTGGGGCGACCGCAGGCGAAGCGCAGCACGTCGCTGCAAAGGCCGTACGCGGACTCAACGCTGGGCGCGGGGGCGCTGCTCGTCGGCTTCCGGGTCCTCGCCTACCCGGGTTTCCTGCGCGCCGGTGGCGTAGCGTGCATCGGCCTCCGGCTGGTGCGCTTCGGCGGTGGGCGCGGGATTGTCCCGCGCCGGGTCGGCCGGGTGTTCCTGGCGGCATGCCGGCAGGCAAAGCGCGGCGACCAGCGCCGGCAGTAGCAGTGTCCTCATCGATGCGTCCTCTTTCCTGGATGGCCGGGCGATGGTCGACGCCGGCAGGTGAACGCGGCGCATCCCCGGGGCGCACGAGCGCCTGAACACCGGCGTCACGAGCACGGAAACCACCGTCCAGCCCTAATCACGGGCGCCATGCCCGTGCGGTGGACGCAACCTCGCACGCAAACCGGCGCGCAGCCCTGCCCGGACGCCCGGCCAAGTTTTCCGGACGCCACGGCCGCCCGCGCCCGCGGGACGGCGGCACAGTAGGCCTCGCCGGATGCGCCGCTCCGGCCCCATCCAAGGAGCCCACCATGCCCCCCGAGAAGATCCTCTACACCGGCACCGCCACCTCCACCGGCGGCCGCGAAGGCCGTGCTTCCACTTCCGACGGCAGGCTCGACCTGGCCCTGTCCACCCCGCGCGAGCTGGGCGGCCCGGGTGGCGACGGCACCAACCCGGAGCAGCTGTTCGCCGCAGGCTATTCGGCCTGTTTCCTCAGTGCGCTGAAGTTCGTCGCCGGCAAGCAGAAGATCGCCCTGCCGGCCTCGACCTCGGTGACCGCCGGTATCGGCATCGGCCCGCTGGGTGGTGGCTTCGGCCTGCAGGCCACGCTCACCATCTCCGCTCCGGAGATCGATCGCGACACCCTGCAGTCGCTGGTCGGGCAGGCCCACCAGGTCTGCCCGTACTCCAACGCCACCCGCGGCAACATCGAGGTGGAGCTGCGCCTCGCCAGCTGACTGAAGCCCCGATACATCGCGCCCCTCGCCGCTGCCCCCGCAGCGGCCGGCGCCCACCCAAGGACATCGCCAAGAACACCCTGCTTCGCGCCCTACTGGCCACCGCCATCACCGCAGCCGCGCGCGGGGCCGGAAAGGCAAGGAAGTAGGCCATCTGCCGATGCCGGCACCGCGCAACCGGTGCCGGCATTTCCTTCGCCGGACATCCGGAAACGGAACTAACCTGCAGCTGCGGCGTCCCTGCGGATCTGGTAACGCAGCTCGACCATCTCGCCCCCCAGCTTCCGCACGGATGCCAGGTGCAGCGCCGGACTCAGGACCTGGCGCGGGAACAATGGCTTGCCGGCGCCAAGGGTCGCCGAACCGATCTGGACGATCAGCTCGTCGAGCAGCCCGGCATCGTGGAACTGCCCGGCGAGGTCTCCCCCGCCAACGACCCAGATGTTCTTGCCATCCGCCACCCTGCTCATCTCGCGGTGGACGGCGACGACGTCGCCCTGCACAAACCTGATGTCCGCATTTGGAACAGTTGGCAGGTTGCGCCGGGTGAATACCCAGGCGGGCTGCGTGTACGGCCAGGGAGACCCGGTTTCCCTGGCGACCGTTTCCGCGTTGCGCAGCATCCACTCGTACGTCGCCGCCCCCATGGCCAACGCACCGACATCACGGATGAACTCTGGATAGCTGGACTCCTCCAGGCTGCCCAAGGGGAACAGCCAATCCAGCGAGTCGCCCTCCGTAGCAATGAATCCATCGAGGGTGGAAGCCACGTAATACTGGGTCTTCATCGAGCGAGCGTCCTCCGTGGGTGGTTCCCGGTTTCAGGCAACCGACGAACCGTAACCGGCTGCTGCCACGCCGGACAACCCGCGGACAGGGGCGGGTTCACGTGCAGGCAGGCCTGCCCGCCACGGCAGGAACGCCCGGCGCCATGACGCTCACCCGTTCATGGCCCGCTTGCGCGAAAACCCCTCGCCCGGATACCCGGCCCGCAAGCTCCTCGAAACGGTGCCCGCGAACGCCACGGGACGGCAATGCCCGGGCAGGCTCCAGCTTTGGGGATATCGAACGCCAGCGTGCTCCGGTTGCGTGCAGGTGGCCTCCCGGAGATTGCCGCGGCAGGTGGAGCCATGCGGGAACCCATTCCCCTGGCGATCGACATCCGCCAACGGTTCGCACGATTGCCTGCGCCGGGATTGGCCGCACTGGCCGCCCCTCCATCCTGCCGCTGCGCCGCGCGCGTTCGGCCGGGCGCTGCTCCACCAGGCCTGGCTGGCCAGCGCAGGCGGTATCAGGCGCCCGGAGCAGCGATGCCCTGCCCCGCGATCCAGCCCGGCAGGTCCTGCGGCGCCATCGGCCTGGCGAAGCTGTAGCCCTGCGCCAGCCGGCCGTACCGTCCTGCGGATACATGGCCACGCCCACGCTGACGCTCAGGTCCACCCGGGCATCGGGCAGCTGCAGCATGCGCACCAGGTGCGCCTGCCAGCGCTCGACCAGGGCATTGACCTCCTCCCCGGCACGCAGGGGCAGGGCCAGGACGAACTCATCGCCCGGCAGGCGCCCCGCCACGCCGCCCTGGTGCACCAGTTCCCTGGCGCGCACGGCCACTTCCCGCAGCAGTGCATCGCCGCTGGCATGCCCGAGGGAGTCGTTGATGCTCTTGAAGCGGTCCAGGTCCACGTGCAGGACGGCCACGCGCTGGTCGCTCTCCTGGGCCGCGTCCAGCAGCAGCGCCACCTGGGTTTCCAGCAGGCTGCGGTTGGGCAGGCCGGTGAGCGCGTCATGGAACGCCAGCTGCCGGATCCGCTGGCGCGCCGTCTCCCGTTCCATGGCCAGGGCGCAAAGGTCCGTACAGGCTTCCACCAGCTGCTGGTGGAAACTGGACGCCACCACCGGACTGTTCTGGCGGTAATAGAAGGCGAACGTCCCCAGCACCCTGCCATCCTTGCGCAGGATGGGCGTGGACCAGCAGACATTGAAGCCCAGCGGCAGGACCAGGTGGCGGAAATCCGCCCATAGCGGATCGGTGGCGATGTCGGTGACCAGCACCGGGCTCTTGCGCCAGGCGGCGGCACCGCAGGAACCCACCTGCGGCCCGATCGGCACGCCGTCCAGCTGCGAGGAATAGCTGAACGGCAGGCTGGGACTGGCCAGTGGATGCAGCAGGCCCTGCTCGTCCACCTGCAGGATCGACGCGCACACCTCCGGGGCCAGGCGCTCGACCTCCTCGCACACCACCTCCAGCACCTGCATCAGCGGCAGGTCGCTGGACATGGCCTGCAGGGCGCGGTGGTGCAGCACCTCGTGGATCTTGGTCTTGGTGATGTCCAGCAGTACCGAAACGGTGTAGGCCCACTGGCCCTGGGCATCCATGACGGGGTTGCAGATGATCTTGCCCCAGTAGCGCCGCCCGCCCTTGCCGGTCACCACCTCTTCCATTTCCGCCGCACGCCCCTGGCGCAGGTCGCCGCGGATGCGCTCGAACAACTCGACCGGCGATTGCCGCGCCAGCAGTTCCAGCATCTTCTGGTCCTGCAGCTCGCGCAGGGTCCAGCCGAACATGCGGTGGAAGCCGTCGTTGCTGTAGACCACCCGCGAATTCGCGTCGGTGATCACGATCGCCGCATCGGTGGTGTCGGCCACCAGCGACAGGCGCCACAGGTGGTCCCGCCTTGCCAGCTCCGTGCGCTTGCTCTGGGTGACATCGGTGGCGACCATCATGATGTGGTTGACCACGCCCTGCCTGTCGCGCACCGGGGCATAGAGCGCTTCCAGCCAGCAGGAACTGCCGTTGCTGCACAGCCGCTCGACCACGCCCGAGAACTCGTGGCCGGCACACAGGGACTGCCACATCGCCTCGTAGGCCTGGCTTTGCGCCTGGCCCGCCGGGCACAGCTGGGCATGGTGCAACGTGCCCACGTGCTCCGGCGCCAGCCGCAGCAGGGCCAGGAACCTGGGATTGGCGGAGATGAGCCGGCCATCGAGCGAGAACTCCGCCAGCGCCATGGCCTTGTCAAGCGCTTCCCACCGGTCTTCCAGCTGTGCGGCAGCTTTGGATTGGCTGGCGGCGGGTGCCTGCATGCAGGGGACTTCAAACAGGCGGCAAGCGGAGGAATCGGTGGCGACGGGCCTGGGGCGGTCCAGCATGCATCGTGGAAGGGAACCTGGATATAAGCCCTAAGTCGCCCCGTCCCCTACATACGCCTGCGGCACAGGAGGCGGCGTGAACCGCCGGTGGCGCCGTCCCCCGCGGGGCCGGCGGCGGAAACGCTGGACCGCGGCGACGGCCACCACGGCATGGCGCGGGCAGACGTAGCCGAAGACCACCTGCGCGGCGAGCACGCAATCGCCCGGATGGCATGGGCCCGCGCGCCCTGGGCCTGCCTCCATCCGTTGCGCACGCTGCGCCTTGCGTACCCGGTGCATCGGCAGGACCGTCGCCACCAGCAGCACGATGGCCACGGCGAACGCGACCGGCACGCAGCAATGGCACGCAGGCGTGCCGCGCGCTGCCTCCGCGGGCGGTGGCACCGCGGCTCAATCCGCCAGGTTGATCCAGGTGGCCTTGATCTCGGTGTACTTGTCGAAGGCGTGCAGCGACTTGTCGCGGCCATTGCCGGACTGCTTGTAGCCGCCGAAGGGCGCGGTCATGTCACCGCCGTCCCAGTAGTTGACCCAGACGCTGCCGGCGCGCAGGCCGCGGGCGACGCGGTGGGCGCGGGCGAGGTTGGCGGTCCACACGCCGGCAGCCAGGCCGTATTCGGTGTCGTTGGCGATCTCCAGTGCCTGGGCCTCGTCGTCGAACGGGATCACCGCCAGCACCGGGCCGAAGATCTCCTCGCGGGAGATGGTGTGCTCCGGGCGCACCTCGTCGAACACGGTCGGCTCGACATAGCAGCCACCTTCCACTGGGGCGATGCGCTTGCCGCCCAGGGCCAGCTTCGCACCCTCGGCCTGGCCCCTGGCGATGTAGTCCAGCACGCGCCTGGTCTGGGTCTCGTCGACCAGGGCGCCCATCGGCGCGCCCGGCTCCAGCGGGTGGCGCGGCTGCATCTTGCGGCCGGCCTCGACCACGCGGGCGACGAACTCGTCCTTGATGCTGCGCTCCACCAGCAGGCGCGAGGCCGCGGTGCAGACCTCGCCCTGGTTGTAGAAGATGCCCACCGCCGCGGCCTCGGCCGCCTTGTCCAGGTCGGGGGCATCGGCAAACACGATGTTCGGGCTCTTGCCGCCGCACTCCATGTACGCGCGCTTCATGTTGGACAGGCCGGCGCACTGCAGCAGGCGCTTGCCCACCGCGGTGGAACCGGTGAACACCAGCCCGTCCACGTCCATGTGCAGGGCCAGGGCCTCGCCCGCTTCCTGGCCGTAGCCGGGCAGGACGTTGAACACGCCTTCGGGGATGCCGGCCTCGGCCACCAGCTCGGCCAGGCGCAGCGCGCTCAACGGCGACTTCTCCGAGGGCTTGAGCACCACCGAGTTGCCCATGGCCAGCGCCGGGGCCAGCTTCCAGGCCGCCATCAGCAGCGGGAAGTTCCACGGCACGATCGCGGCGACCACGCCCAGCGGTTCGCGGGTGACCAGGCCCAGTTCGTCCTCGCCGGTGGGCGCGACCTCGCCGTAGACCTTGTCCAGCGCCTCGGCGGTCCAGCCGAAGCAGCGGATGGTGGCGGCCAGGTCGACGTTGCGCGCGTCGTCGATCGGCTTGCCCATGTCCAGGGTTTCCAGCAGGGCCAGCTCGTCGGCGTGCTGCTCGATCAGCGCGGTCAGCCTCTGCAGTACCTTCTTGCGCTTGACCGGCTTGGCCCGCGACCAGTGCCCGGCCTCGAAGCTGCGCCGCGCCGCGCGCACCGCGCGCTCGACGTCGGCCTGGCCGCAGCGCGCCACCTGGCCCAGCACGCGGCCGTCGATCGGGCTGGTGCAGTCGAAGGTGCGGCCGTCGGCGGCATCGACGTACTGTCCGTCGATGAAGGCGCGGGTCCGCAGCTGCAGCCCTTCGGCCATGGCCTGCCAGTCGGCGCGGGTACGCGGGGTGGTCATGGATCGCCTCCGGGAATCGCTCAAGGGAAAGGACGGCAGCGCCGTCAGAGTTCTTCGATATGGACCGGCCTGGGCGGCATCCGGAACCACCACAGCCCGAACAGCCAGGCCGGCCCGCCGGCCACCGCCGCCAGGCGCCGCCAGGCATCCAGCGTCGCCAGCGCCTCGACCGACATCGCGCCGACCATGCCGGCCACCACTGCAGCGGCCACGGTCACCACGGCCGCCAGCCGCAGCGCGCGCCGGTTGCGATAGGCCATCTCCCTGGTCGTCCATCGGCGCAGCAGGCGCGACTGCCGCGCCCGCGCCTGGCGCCGGCGTTCAGGTTCCAGCAGTGCATCTGCAATCCGTTCGGCCTGCCTGGGATCCATGCGCGTCCCTCAGAAGGTGGCGGGCGTGTTGGCACTGACGATCACCGCCTCGCCCTCGCCCACGTTGCGGAAACGGTGCGGGATCCGGCTCTCGAAGTAGTACGCGTCGCCGGGCCCGAGCACGCGCACCTGGCTGCCGACGGTCACCTCGACCTGGCCGGAGACGATGACGCCGCCCTCCTCGCCCTCGTGCACCAGCATGGCCTCGCCGGTGTCGCTGCCCGGCGGCATCACCTCGCGCAGGATGCACATCTGCCGCTGCGGCCGGCGCTGGCCCACCAGGAAATAGTGGATGTCGTTGTTGCCCACGTCCGGCAGTTCGGCCGCCGCGTAGAACGGCTGCTCCGGCTCGCCGGGATCCAGGTCCTGGGTGAAGAAGTCGGCCAGAGAGATCGGGATGCCGTCCAGCACCTTCTTCAGCGAGCTGACCGAGGGACTGACCTTGTTCTGCTCGATCAGCGAGATCGTGCTGTTGGTGACGCCCACGCGACGGGCCAGCTCGCGCTGGCTGAGGCCGCGGGCCGTGCGTACCCGCTGCAGGCGTGCGCCGATGTCCATCCGCGTAGGTCTGCTCCGCTGCCGGACGCGCCGGCGTGTTGCCGGATACTTTACATGGCACCCCGCCACGGTCAATTTTTTGGCTTAGACTCGCCCCAGCGTTGAATTTATCGAACGGCCCCCGCCCAGGCGGGTGCCGGCCCCGCCCTCCCGAACGGAGCCTGCGCATGAGTCGTGACGACGCCTTCCCCGCTCCCGGAGCGACCGCACCGGGACTGACCGCCCCGGCGTCGATGGACGCCTTCTGGATGCCGTTCACCGCCAACCGCCAGTTCAGGCGCAGCCCGCGCCTGCTGGCCGCGGCCGAGGGCATGTACTACCGCGACGTCGAGGGCCGCCCGATCCTGGACGGCACCGCCGGGCTGTGGTGCTGCAACGCCGGCCATGCGCGCCCACGCATCGTCCAGGCGATCGCGCGCCAGGCCGCGACCATGGACTTCGCCCCGCACTTCCAGATGGGCTCGCCGCTGCCGTTCGAGCTGGCCGGGCGGCTGAAGGAACTGGCGCCGCGGCCGCTGGACCATGTGTTCTTCACCAACTCCGGCTCCGAGTCGGTGGATACCGCGCTGAAGATCGCCATCGCCTGGCACCGCGCCCGCGGCGAGGGCCAGCGCACGAAGCTGATCGGCCGCGAGAAGGCCTACCACGGCGTCGGCTTCGGCGGCATCTCGGTCGGCGGCCTGCCCAACAACCGCAAGTGGTTCGGCCCCGGCCTGCCAGGGGTGGACCATATGCGCCACACCCTGGACATCGCCCGCAATGCGTTCTCGCGTGGCCTGCCGCCGCACGGCGTGGAGCTGGCCGAGGACCTGGAGCGGCTGGTGCAGCTGCACGACCCGTCCACCATCGCCGCGGTGATCGTGGAGCCGATCTCCGGCTCGGCCGGGGTGATCCTGCCGCCGCCGGGCTACCTGCAGCGCCTGCGCGAGATCTGCGACAACTACGGCATCCTGCTGGTCTTCGACGAGGTGATCACCGGCTTCGGCCGCGTCGGCGCGCCGTTCGCGGCGCAGCGCTTCGGGGTCACCCCGGACATGATGACCGTGGCCAAGGGCCTGACCTCCGGCTGCGTGCCGATGGGCGCGGTGTTCGTGTCCGATCGCGTGCATGAGGCCTTCATGCAGGGCCCGGAAGGGGCGATCGACCTGTTCCATGGCTACACCTACAGCGGCCATCCGCTGGCCTGCGCCGCGGCCCTGGCCACGCTCGATACCTATGCCGAGGAAGACCTGCTCACCCGCGCGCTGGAACTGGAGGACTACTGGGCCGACGGCCTGCACGCGCTGCGCGGCAGCAGCCCGCACATCATCGACATCCGCAACTACGGCCTGATCGGCGCGATCGAGCTGGCGCCGCAGGACGGTGCACCCGGCGCGCGCGGCTACCAGGTGCTGGAACAGGCCTTCCGCAAGGGCCTGCTGGTGCGCACCACCGGCGACACCATCGCCTTGTCGCCACCGCTGATCGTGGAACGACGGCACATCGACGACATGTTCTCGATGCTGGGCGAGGTGCTGGCGACGCTGTGACGCCGGCAAGGCTTCCGCAACGGAGAACCGCCCATGCTCGTCGGCGTCCCCACCGAAACCAAGGTCCATGAATACCGCGTCGGCCTCACCCCGGCCGGCGCGCGCGAACTGTCCGCCCGCGGCCACCAGGTGCTGGTGCAGCGTGGCGCCGGGCTGGGCGCAGGCCTGGCCGACGAGGCCTACGAGGCCGCCGGCGCGCAGCTGGTGGACGGCGCCGCCGAGGTCTACGCCCGCGCCGAGCTGGTGGTGAAGGTGAAGGAACCGCAGCCGGACGAGTGCGCGATGCTGCGCCCCGGCCAGGTGCTGTTCGCCTACCTGCACCTGGCCCCCGACCGTGCCCAGGCCGAGGCATTGCTGGCCTCCGGCGCGACCGCCATCGCCTACGAGACTGTGACCGACGCCGGCGGCGGGCTTCCGCTGCTGGCGCCGATGAGCGAGGTCGCCGGGCGCATGGCCATCCAGGCCGGCGCGCATGCGCTGGAAAAGGCGCAAGGTGGCTCGGGCGTGCTGCTGGGCGGCGTGCCCGGCGTGGCCCCAGCCGAGGTGTTGGTGCTCGGCGGCGGCACGGTCGGGCTCAACGCCGCGCGCATGGCCATGGGCCTGGGCGCGCGGGTGACCGTCGTGGACCGTTCGCTGGAGCGGCTGCGCCAGGTCGACGAACTGTACGGCGACCGCATCGCCACGCTTTATTCCACCCGCGATTCGATCGACGACCGCCTGCCGCGCAGCGACCTGGTGGTCGGCGCGGTGCTGGTGCCCGGCGCCGCCGCGCCGCGGCTGGTCACCCGCGCACAGCTGGCGCTGATGCGCCCGGGCTCGGTGCTGGTGGACGTGGCCATCGACCAGGGCGGCTGTTTCGGGACCAGCCGCCCGACCACCCACGACGCACCGACCTACGAGGTCGACGGGATCATCCACTACTGCGTGGCCAACATGCCCGGCGCGGTGGCGCGCACCTCCACCTTCGCCCTGACCAACGCCACCCTGCCGCGCGTGCTGGAGCTGGCGGACAAGGGCGTGGCGCACGCGATGGCCGACGACGTGCACCTGCGCAACGGGCTCAACGTGCACGCTGGCCGCATCACCCATCGCGCGGTGGCCGATGCGCTGTCGCTTCCCCATACCCAGGCCGCGGAGGCGCTGGCGTCCTGATGCCACGCCAACGCCCACGACCCGCAGGACTGCCATGACCCGACAGCTGCACCACTACATCGCAGGCCAGGCCCGCCCCGGCGTCGCCGGCCGCCACGGCGACGTGTTCGACCCGGCCACCGGCCAGGTGGCCGCGCAGGTGCCGCTGGCCTCCGGCGCCGAGGTGCGCGCGGCGGTGGATGCGGCCCAGGCCGCGTTCCCGGCGTGGGCGGCCACGCCGCCGCTGCAACGGGCGCGGGTGATGTTCCGGCTGCGGGCGCTGCTCGAGCGCGATGCCGACGTGCTGGCGCGGCTGATCACCGCCGAGCACGGCAAGACCCTGTCCGATGCACGCGGCGAGGTCACCCGCGGCATGGAGGTGGTGGAGTTTTCCTCCGGCATCCCGCACCTGCTCAAGGGCGAGTACTCGGCCGCGGTGGGCCGCGACGTGGACAGCTGGAGCGAGCGCATGCCGCTGGGCGTGGTCGCCGGCATCACCCCGTTCAACTTCCCGGCCATGGTCCCGCTGTGGATGGCGCCGGTGGCGCTGGCCTGCGGCAACAGCTTCGTGCTCAAGCCTTCGGAGAAGGTGCCCTCGGCGGCCCTGCACCTGGCCGGCCTGTTCGCCGAGGCGGGGCTGCCGGAGGGCGTGTTCAACGTGGTCAACGGCGACCGCGGCGCGGTCGAGGCGCTGCTTGACGAGCCGCGGGTGCAGGCCCTGTCCTTCGTCGGCTCCACCCCGGTGGCCGCGGCGCTGTACGCGCGCGGCAGCGAGCGCGGCAAGCGCGTGCAGGCCCTGGGCGGGGCCAAGAACCACGCCGTGGTGCTGCCGGACGCGGACGTGGCGCTGGCGGCCGACGCCCTGCTGGGCGCGGCCTACGGCTCGGCCGGCGAGCGCTGCATGGCGATCTCGGTGGCGGTGTGCGTGGGCGACCAGGTCGCCGATGCCCTGGTCGCGGCGCTGGCCGAACGCGTGCGCAACCTGCGCATCGGCCCGGGCATCGAGGATCCGGACATGGGCCCGCTGGTCGACGCCGCGCACCGCGCGCGGGTGCGCGCTGCGATCGACGCCGGCGTGGCCGACGGCGCCACCCTGGTGGTCGATGGTCGCCGCCATCCCTGCGCTTCCGGTCCCGGGTTCTTCCTGGGCGGCAGCCTGTTCGACCATGTGCAGCCAGGCATGCGCCTGTGGCGCGAGGAAATCTTCGGCCCGGTGCTGTGCATGGTGCGCGTGCCCGACTTCGAGGCCGCGCTGGCACTGGTCGACAGCCACGAGTATGGCAACGGCACCGCGGTGTTCACCCGCAGCGGCGGCGCCGCGCGCGAGTATGCGCGGCGGGTGCAGGCGGGCATGGTCGGGATCAACGTGCCGATCCCGGTACCGATGGCGTTCCACTGCTTCGGCGGCTGGAAGCGCTCGCTGTTCGGCCCGCTGCACATGCACGGCCCCGATGGCGTGCGCTTCTTCACCCGCCTGCGCACCATCACCGCGCGCTGGCCCGAAGGTGCATCCGGCGCCGAGTTCGTGATGCCGACGATGCGCTAGCACGTCCCCCGCCTGGCGGCGGGGCGGCCTGCGTGCGCCCCGGATGCAGCCTCCGGCCTTGTCCGGGCTACACCCCGGTGCCGCTACACTGCCTTGCCATGTGCCACCGCGCCGGGCGCGGCGGGAGGCATGCCCACGGGAACCGCATGAGCACACAGGATCCACGCCCCGCGCAGCTGCGCCGCATGAAGGCCATCGCCCTGGCGATGCTGCTGGCGATGGTCGCCGGCTTCGCCACCAGCCACGTGATGGGCAACCAGGGCGCGTGGGCCTGGGTTTCGGCGTTCTGCGAGGCGGCCACGGTCGGCGCGCTGGCCGACTGGTTCGCGGTGGTGGCCCTGTTCCGCCGCCCGCTGGGCCTGCCGATCCCGCATACCGCCATCGTCCCGCGCAGCAAGGCGCGCATTGCCGACAGCCTGGCCGCGTTCGTGCGCGACCACTTCCTCGAGCCGCAGACCCTGCTGGCGCGGCTGGAGGTGTTCGATCCGGCCGAGCGCCTGGGCCAGTGGCTGTCGCGCCCGGAGCAGTCGCGCAAGCTGGCCGGCATGGCCCGCGGCTGGGCGCTGCAGGCGCTGGACCTGCTGGACGAGCGCGCGGTGCGCGAGCGCATCCGCGAGTTCGTGATCGCGCGCCTGCACGCCTGGGACGCCTCGGCCACCGCCGGCGACGTGCTCGGCCTGCTGACCGCCGACGGCCGCCACCAGGAGGTGCTGGACGAGGCCCTGCGCCGGCTTGGCCGCTACCTGGACAGCGAGGACATCAAGCAGCGCGCCTCCGCCATGCTGGTCAGGCACGCCCGCCGCGAGTGGCCGCGGCTGGTGGGCACGGTGGACTGGGTCAAGCCGGTGGAGGGCATCGCCGACCGCATGGCCGAGCGCATCGCCCGGGCACTGCTGGACGAGCTCAACGAGATCCTGGTGCAGCCGGAGCATCCGCTGCGCCGCGACTACGAACAGTGGCTGCAGGGCTACGTGCAGCGCCTGCGCGGGGACCCGGCGCTGGCGCAGCGGGTGGAGCAGATCAAGCAGCAGCTGATCGCCCATCCCAGCGTGCAGGAATACGTCAGCGGGCTGTGGGACCAGGTCCACGCCGCGCTGCGCCAGGACCTGGAGCAGGAGGACGGGGTGCTGGCCTCGCACCTGGACAGTTCGCTGGCCGGGCTGGGCGTGGCGCTGGGCCGCGATCCGGAACTGCGCGAGGCGATCAACCAGCATGTGATGGGCGGGGCCGAGAAGCTGGCGCTGCGCCTGCGCGGCGGCGTCACCGACTACATCGCCCAGACGGTCAAGGGCTGGGACGAGCGCCACCTGGTGCGCGAGCTGGAACTGGGCGTGGGCCGCGACCTGCAGTACATCCGCTACAACGGCACCCTGGTCGGCGGGCTGATCGGCCTGCTGCTGCACGCGGCCATCGTCCTGCTGGAGGGCTGAGCGCCGGAGCGATGCCCGGCCGCCCGGCCGCCCCCTCCCCGTCCGCATCCTCGGCGAGTTCCGGCGGCAACGCCGCGCAGGTCACGGCAGCCCTCCCACCGCGGTCACGAACCGACCCCTCAAGTATCCGGCACGCCGGCCGATAGGCCGATCGGGGCCCCATGCGGCCCATCAACGGGGGAAAAAATCTGATGACGACCGCACGACCGACCGTGCTGCTTTGCGACGACTCGCGCGCCCTGCGCATGCTGGCCGCCAGCCAGCTGGAGGAGGCCGGGTTCCAGGTCGTGGGCGAGGCCGGCAATGGCAACGAAGCGCTGGCGCAGTACCGCACCCTGAAGCCGGACCTGGTGCTGCTGGACCTGGTGATGCCCGAATGCGACGGCCGCCAGGCGCTGGCCGCCATCCTCGCCGAGGACCCGCAGGCCAGGGTGGTGATCCTCAGCTCGCTGGGAGCCCAGGCCGACATCGAGCAGTGCCTGCGCAACGGCGCCCGCTCCTACCTGCAGAAGCCGATCGACCCGGAAGTCATGGAGCGCGTGCTCCGTGAAGTCCTGGCCTGAGCGGCCGGCCCACACCACCGGAGCACCACATGGCAGTCAAGTTCCTGGGCCAGTTCCTGCTGGAACGCGGCCTGATCACGCCGCAGCAGCTGCTGGCGGCCACCGAGGCGCAGCGCGCCTCCAATCCCCTGCTGGGCGAACTGGCCGTGCGCCAGGGCCTGCTGACCGAGGCGCAGGCGCGCCGCATCAACGAGCGCCAGCGCGCCGAGGACCGGAGCTTCGGCGACATCGCCATCGAGCTGGGCCTGCTCGACACGCAGGAGGTCGAGGCGCTGCTGTCGGCGCAGAAGGCCGGGCGCAAGCTGTTCGGCCAGGTCCTGGTCGAACAGGGCGTGCTCGACGCCGAGACCCTGGAGCAGACGCTGGCCGAACACCGCGCCGAGCAGCAGGCCGGCAACGAGGAGCTGGCCGGCGCCCTGGCCGGCCACCGCCTGGGCGCGCTGGCCCAGGAGGCGACCGAACTGTGCGTGCGCCTGTTCCCGCGCATGCTCGGCACCCAGTGCCAGCCGGCCGGCCTGGTCGACGACGCCCTGCCCACCGCGACCTGGCCGTACACCGCGCACGTGCGCATCAGCGGCGAGCGCAGCCTGCGCGTGGGCCTGTCCTGCGACCGCGCCACCCTGCAGGCACTGGCCTGCGCCTTCCTGCGCATGCCCAGCGAACAGTGCGACAGCGAGCTGGCGGTGGACGCGCTGGGCGAGATCGTCAACGTGCTGATGGGCTACGTGGTGCGCAACACCCTGCCCGACGACGCCGACTACCGCGCCACGCCGCCGGACTTCAGCCGCACCGCCGCCTCGCTGGTGGACGAGGGCGCGCTTGCGCTGCAGCTCAACAGCCCGCTGGGGCAGTTGCTGCTGCTGGTCGGCGACTGAGCCGCGCGCACGCTGGCGCCAATGGCGGCCCGGGAGCGATCCCGGGCCGCTTCCGCATCAGGCGTGGGTCAGGCGCCAGGCGCGGTGGATGCGCCGGTTGCGCTCGAAGTCCGCCGGGATGGTCGAGGCGCTGATCTCCTCGCATTCGGCGAACTGCGCCACCGCCTCCGCGTCCAGGCGGAAGCGGCGGAAGTTGTTGGAGAAGTACAGCACCCCGCCCTGCGCCAGCCGCGCCGTCGCCGCTCGCAGCAGGCGCACGTGCTCGCGCTGCACGTCGAAGTCCTCGGCGCGCGCGGAATTGGAGAAGGTCGGCGGGTCGCAGAAGATCACGTCGTACCAGCCGCGGTCGGCCTCCAGCCAGGACAGCGCGTCGCCCTGCACCAGGCGGTGCGCGGTGCCGCCGAGGCCATTGAGCGCCAGGTTGTCCGCGCACCACTGCAGGTAGGTGGCCGACAGGTCCACGCTGGTCGTCTGCGCCGCGCCGGCCACCGCGGCCTGCACGCTGGCCACGCCGGTGTAGCAGAACAGGTTGAGGAAGCGCCTGCCCTTGGCCTCCTTGGCCATGCGCCGGCGCAGCGGGCGGTGGTCGAGGAACAGGCCGGTGTCCAGGTATTCGAACAGGTTCACCCACAGCCGCGCGCCGTTCTCGCGCACCACGAAGCGCTCGCCGTGCTGCTGGAAGCGGCCATACTTGGAACCGCCCTTGCCGCGCTCGCGGGTCTTCAGCGCCACCCGCTCCGGGGGCACATCGAAGCTGGCGCGCGCGGCGGCCAGCAGCTCGCCGCGGCGGCGGCGAACGTCGGCCTCGGGGATCTCCTTCGGCGGTGCGTATTCCTGCACGTGCAGGAAGGTGCGTTCGTCGCCGCCGTCCTCGGCGTAGACGTCGATCGCGGCGGCGTACTCGGGGATGTCGGCGTCGTAGGCGCGGAAGCAGGTCACGCCCTCGCCGCTGCGCCAGCCCTTGAGCTTGCGCAGGTTGCGCTGGATGCGGTTGGCGACCATCCGTGCGCCCTCGGACAGCTCGCGCGGCGCGGCATCGCGCGGCGCCACCTGCACCGGGTCGCACACGACCAGCGCGCATTCCAGCGCGCCGTTGAACAGCTGGTACTTCTTCGCCGCGCGCAGGCCGGTGGCATGCGCCAGCTCGGCATCGCCGCACAGCAGGCTGGCGCGCCATTGCGGCACCGCCCGCTGCAGGGCCTGGCCCAGGCGCCGGTACAGCGCGCCGTCGGCGGCCAGGCGGCGGTCGTAGGGCGGATTGCATGCGACCAGGCCGCGTTCGGCGGCCTGCGGCGGCAGCGCATCGATGTCGCCCACCTGCAAGTCGATCGCCGCCGCCACGCCGGCGCGGGCGGCATTGGCGCGCGCGGCCTCGATCGCGCGCGGGTCCAGGTCGCTGCCATGGAACACCGGGCGCAGCGCCGCCAGGCCGGCTTGCGCGCGCTCGCGCGCCTCGGCCACCAGCGCGTTCCATTGCGCAAGGTCGAAGCCGCGCCAGCGCGAGGGTGGCGGCACTGCGTCGCCGGCACCATCCGGCATGGCGGCCTTTCCGCGCGCGGCGGCCCAGCGATCATCGGCCACCCCCGCCTCATCCACCTCCGGCACGGCCTGCACGCGGCCCAGGCCAGGGGCGACGTCGGCGGCCATCAACGCGCCCTCGATGAGCAGCGTGCCGCTGCCGCACATCGGATCCAGCAGTGCACCGCCCTCGGCGTACAGCCGCGGCCAGCCGCCGCGCAGCAACACCGCCGCGGCCAGGTTCTCCTTCAGCGGCGCCTCGTGCTGCGCGCTGCGCCAGCCACGCCGGTGCAGGGCGCCGCCGCCCAGGTCCACCGACAGGGTGGCCTTGCCCTTGCGCAGCGACAGGTTCAGGCGCAGGTCCGGCGCGTCCACGTCCACCGACGGGCGCTCCAGCCCCCGGGCGCGGAACACGTCGACCACCGCGTCCTTGACCCGCTGCGCGGCAAAGCGCGCATGGGTGATGGCCTCGCCCGACACGTGGGCATCGACCGCCAGGGTCTGGCCCTCGGCCAGGTGCTCGGTCCACGGCAGCGCGGCCGCGCCGGCGTACAGCGCCTGCTCGTCCGGGCAGTCGAACGTGGCCAGCGGCCACAGCACGCGGCTGGCCAGGCGCGACCACAGCACGGCGCGCTGCGCATCGGCCAGGCTGCCCTCGGCATTGGCACCGGCGACCGCGGCGGTGGCGCGGCTGGCGCCCAGCGCGACCAGTTCGTCGGCAAGCAGGTATTCCAGGCCCTTGGCGCAGGAAACGAAGAACTTCATCGGGAAGCGGACTCGCGGTCAGGGCCGCCCGGCCGCGGGGGCGGCGACGGGCATCGGCATGGGATGCGAATGGTCGGGCATCGGGCGCGGCGGCGCCAGCCCGACGGCCCCGCGCGGCTCACCATGGCCTGGCCTCCCAGGCGCCGGCACCGGCTTCCAGCCGCGTGTCCAGGCCCAGGCGGCCGAGGAAATCCTCGTCGTGGGAGACCACCGCCAGCGCGCCCGGATACTCGCGCAGCACCTGCTCCAGCGCCTCCTTCGATGCCAGGTCGAGGTGGTTGTCCGGCTCGTCGAGCAGGAGCAGCTGCGGCGGGTGGGCGGCGTAAAGCACGCAGGCCAGCGCCGCCTTGAGGCGCTCGCCGCCGCTGAGTGCCGCCGCCGGCGTGGCGATGCGCGCGGCATCCAGGCCGAGCAGCGCCAGGCGCGTGCGCAGGACGCCCTCGCCCACGCCCGGCGCCGCCTGGCGCAGTGCCTGCAGCGCGGTGGCACGGGCCGGCAATGCGGCCAGGTCCTGGTCCAGCAGGGCGACGCTGCCGTGCACGCGGCACTGGCCCTGCGCCGGCGCCACCTTGCCGGCCAGGATCCGCAACAGGGTCGACTTGCCGCTGCCGTTGTCGCCGACGACGCCGATCCGCTGCGTGCCCAGGATCACCAGGGACAGCGGCGCCATGCCGGGCGGGTATGGCGGCAGCACCGCGTCCAGCACCGCG